>WQYY01000034.1 GCA_009780995.1 Desulfuromonadales bacterium | reverse complement strand
TATTTCTTTGTCAAGCTTTTTTTAACTCTTTTTCGGTTTTTTACAAAATTAATGACAAGTACACAAGAGCGCCCCTAAAATCGGGCAACAAGCCTCCCTCTTGGAGAGAAGTGGCGCGTAGCACCGGAGGGAGGAAACCAACCGCCATTACAACAGGATTAATAAAACAAAATATTGTTTTTTCTTTTGAGGCAAATTTGAGATGTGAAAACCTGTGACCTCAGGATATACCTAAGCTCACAGGTTTTACGGATAAACAGGCAACATTTCCAACCCCATATTTTCCGGGAAACCGGAGATAATATTCATATTCTGAACTGCCTGTCCTGATGCACCTTTTACAAGATTATCAATCGCTGATACCAGAATTATCCTGCCTGTTCTTTTATCAATAGTTACAGCAATATCACAGAAATTACTCCCCCGTACAAAAGCAGTAGACGGGAACTCCCCTTTAGCAAGGACCCTTACAAAAGGTTCTTCGCTATAAAATTCTTCATACATGTCCAGAAGCCGACCTGACTCTAAAGCTACTGTTGATTCCAGATATATTGTAGAGAGAATCCCTCTGTTCATAGGAACAAGATGCGGAGTAAAAGATATTTTTATATCCTTTTCCGCCAACAGCGAAAGTTCCTGCTCTATTTCACCAATATGCCTGTGGGTACCACCTACTCCATAAGCCTTAAACCCTTCATTTATTTCACAGTAGAGATTATCAACTTTTAAACTTCTTCCCGCCCCTGATACTCCTGACTTACTATCTGCAATTATCGTACTGATATTAACAAGCTTTTCTTTCAGTAACGGCGCAAGAGCAAGAATAATACTGGTAGGATAACAACCTGGATTTGCCACAAGATCTGCCACTGCTACTTTATCTCTTTTTAACTCAGGAAGGCCATACACAGCCTTATCCAGGAGATTAGAACTTAAATGAGGTTGCTGATACAATTTCTCATATTCACTGGCATTTTTAAGTCTATAATCTGCTGAAAGGTCTATAACCTTTTTCCCTGCGCTGAGAAATGCCGGTACTACACCCATCGCAGCTTTATGAGGCAATGCTGTAAATATAATATCCGCTTTTTCACTGATTTTATCAGGATCAAGATTTTCAAGAGTAAGATCACATCTGCCTTTCAAACTGGGAAAGAGCTCAGATATACTTTTACCTGCGCTCTGCTCAGAAGTCACAGCTGTAACACTTGCTTCAGGGTGATTATGCAAAATTCTTATTAGCTCTACTCCTGTATAACCACTTGCCCCGACTACAGCAACTTTTAGCATATTAAACTCCTTTCTTTCCTATGACTTCGGCTTTTGGGCTAGATGGCAGGGCAGCCAATGATCGCCCGTTTTCACCACCCCGGCCTTCGGCCACCCCTCCACAGAGGGGAATTTTTGTTTGTCTTCCTTGTACCTCGTTCGTGTAGGGGGCAGTGTCCTTGACGACCTGTGTATTCCCCTCCCATGGAGGGGTGGCCGAAGGCCGGGGTGGTTTCAGGCACACCGTACACCCCTACAAAAACCATATCAATATAAAAAAAGGGGAAGCCAGATGATGGATTCCCCTTTTGTAGTACAGTATTGTAAAAAATTTAACGTTTTGAAAACTGGTAACTCTTCCTTGCAGCAGCTTTACCATATTTCTTACGCTCTTTTACACGGGAATCCCGGGTAATAAACCCGGCCTGCTTAAGTGGAGCGCGGTATGTAGGATCAACTTCAAGAAGAGCTTTTGTAATCCCATGTTTGATAGCTCCAGCCTGGCCTGAATCGCCACCACCTTTTACAGTAACGTATATATCAAACTTGTTTGTATTTTCCGTAAGCTCCAAAGGCTGGCGGATAACCATTTTAGAGGTTTCACGGCCAAAATATTCATCAATGCTTTTACTGTTAACAGTAATAACACCTGTTCCCGGCATTAACCAAACCCTCGCTATTGAAGACTTTCTCTTACCCGTTCCGTAATACTTACTTACTGCCATTTTCTAATCTCCTGAAGATTAAATTTCCAATTTCTTTGGTTGCTGTGCTTTATGGGGATGTTCTGTGCCTGTGTAAATTTTTAATTTGCTGATCATATGCCTTGCAAGCTTGTTTTTAGGGAGCATTCCTTTTACAGCTTTCTTAATAAGCTCTTCAGGGTTTTTCTGCATAAGATCACCGGCTGAAATAGATTTAATACCGCCAGGGAATCCTGAATGGCTGTAATAGGTCTTGTCTGACAGTTTATTTCCTGTCAGAGCTATTTTATCAGCATTAATAACAATAACAAAATCGCCAGTATCAACGCTTGGCGTATAAATCGGCTTCTTTTTGCCGCGGAGAACCTGTGCTATCTCTGTAGCAACACGACCAAGAACTTTATTTTCAACGTCTACCAGATACCAATCTCTGGTAAACTCCCCTTCTTTTGCAACCTGAGTCGTCTTCATTTACCCCTCACAACTATACGATATATTAAACCTTGATTAACCGAAAGTTTGTAAATTAAATCATCTACAAAACAGAGTCAAGAAAAATTTCTCTTTTTAGAACCTGTTAGCTAATTAATAGAATACCTCAATAAGGCATAATCCGCATGCAGGAGCATTTTGTCCAGGTTTTATTTCTGTATTTTCAAGGCACTCTTTTATACGTTCAGGTTCAAACTTTCCCATACCTATATCAACCAGAGAGCCTGCCATTATCCGCACCATATTCCTGAGGAAACCTGATCCATGAACATCAATATAGATCATATCTCCCTCTTCCCATATCTCGACACTGTCAATACGTTTAATAGTAGACTCTGACACGCAGCCGGTTGTACGGAATGCTCCGAAATCGTGCTCCCCTATAAAGTATGAGGCAGCCATTTTCATCTTTGCTATGTCCGGTTTTCTTTTCAGATACCATGAATAAAGGCGTTTTGTTGGTGACCGAAGCGCTGAACAGCATATTGAATACCTGTAATGCTTTCCTTTTGCATTAAAACGGGGATTAAAATCTTCTGCAACTTCCTCAGCACCTTTAACCGCAATAGCTTGAGGAAGGAGATTATTGACTCCTTCTGTAAAAGCTGTAAGGGGAATATTTGCAGATGTACGAAAACATGCCACCATCCCCAAAGCATGTACCCCTGCATCTGTACGGCCTGAAGAGTAAAGGCGCACACTTTCACCGATAATCTCTTTCAATGCCCCTTCCAGCACTTCCTGAACGGACAAACCATTGGGCTGCAACTGCCATCCGACATAGTTTGTTCCGTCATATTCAATTATCAGCTTAATATGTCTCATAATATTTTTCTTGTACAAAAAGTAAAAGCGCCTCTAAAAGGCGCTTTTAAGTAATTTAAGATACCAACAGCATCAACGCTCAAGCAAAATACGCAGCATTCTCCTAAGTGGTTCGGCAGCGCCCCAAAGAAGCTGATCACCGCATGTAAATGCCTGCAGATACTCAGGCCCCATTTTCATCTTCCTTACTCTCCCGACAGGAACAGTGAGAGTTCCTGATACAGCAACAGGGGTCAGCTCTGCCAGGGTTTCTGCTTTTGTATTAGGGATAAATTTAACCCAGGCATTATCATTAGCTATTAGCTGCTCAATATCAGCAATCGGAATGTTCTTATTCAGCTTCATCATTATAGCCTGGCTATGGCAGCGCATTGCGCCAACACGCACACATATACCATCAACAGGAATAGGAGTAGTTGTGCCAAGAATTTTATTTGTCTCTGCAAATCCTTTCCATTCCTCACGACTCTGACCATCTTCAACTTCACGGTCTATCCATGGTAAAACACTTCCCGCAAGCGGAAACCCAAACTCTTTGGTAGGAATTGAACTGCTACGGAGTGTTGCCGTAACTTTTTTATCAATTTCAAGAATTGCAGAACCTGAATCTTTAAGCTCTTCCGCGACAGCGCCGTTGAGGACGCCCATCTGAGCGAGAAGTTCACGCATATTAGGGGCGCCGGCTCCAGAAGCTGCCTGATAAGTCATGGAGGTAAGCCACTCAACGACACCTGCTTTAAAAAGCCCTCCAAGCCCCATAAGCATCAGGCTCACAGTACAGTTCCCACCTATAAAGTCTTTCTCCCCTTTTGCAAGAGCTTTATCAATTACATTGCGATTTATAGGGTCAAGAATGATGACTGCATTATTTTCCATTCTTAGAGTTGAGGCAGCATCAATCCAGTAACCGTTCCACCCTTCCTTACGGAGAGCAGGATGAATAGCCTTAGTGTAATCTCCGCCCTGGCAGGTCATTATAATATCCATCTTTTTCAGTTCCTGAATATTATCAGCGCTTATAAGGGTGCCGGCATTCATAGGAGCAGCCCCGCCTGCCTGTGAAGTTGTAAAAAACACCGGTTCAAAACCAAGAGTAAAGTCGTTCTCCTCTTGCATTCTCTGCATAAGAACCGAACCTACCATACCTCTCCAGCCAACTATTCCGACTTTCATAATTCAACCACCTTTTGACTTTAACTTTTGACTTTAAATATATACTTTCAGAGTTCGCTTATTATTGCGTTACCCATCTCTTCTGTATTGACCAGCTTTTCACCAGGCTTTTTCTGATAAATATCACCGGTACGGTAACCTTTATCAAGAACTTTCGCAACTCCGTTCTCAATGGCATCAGAAGCATCCTGCATACCGCAGGAGAATTTAAGCATCATAGCCGCTGACAGAATCTGAGCTATTGGGTTTGCAATCCCTTTCCCCGCGATATCAGGAGCAGAACCGCCAGAAGGCTCATACAGACCAAAGCTCCCCTCCGCAAGGGACGCTGAAGGAAGCATGCCAAGAGAACCTGTAAGCATCGCCGCTTCATCAGACAGGATATCCCCAAACATATTTTCACATAGAATTACATCAAACTGTTTTGGCCACCTGACCAGTTGCATTGCAGCATTATCAACGTACATATGAGAGAGCTCTACATCAGGGTACTGTTTCCCTATATTTGTAACAACATCACGCCATAGTACAGATGTTAAAAGGACATTTGCCTTATCTATTGAGCATACTTTTTTACCGCGCTTTTGGGCGGCCTTAAAAGCTACATGAGCAATACGCTCAATTTCAGGAACTGAATAACGCATTGTATCGACACCTATACGGTTATGCCCCTCTCCCTCAATCCCTTTAGGCTGAGAAAAGTAAATTCCACCTGTGAGCTCACGGACAACAAGGACGTTAAAGCCGCCGGATATAACCTCCTCTTTCAAAGAAGAAGCTCCTGTGAGAGACGGAAATACAATAGCAGGCCGAAGATTTGCATAAAGTCCGAAAATCTTCCTTAAAGGAAGCAATGCCCCTCTCTCAGGCTGTTCATCCGGCGGAAGAGTCTCCCATTTTGGGCCGCCAACAGAACCAAACAGTATAGCGTCACTGGCTTTACATATATCTACCGTTCTTTCAGGAAGAGCCTTTCCCTCATTATCAATCCCTGCGCCGCCGATATTTGCCATGGTTCTCTCGAATTTGACGTCATATTTACTTTCAATAACATCAAGAACCCTTAACGCCTGATCCATAACCTCAGGCCCAATTCCGTCTCCGGGCAGTACAGCTATTTTAAAGGTTTTTCCCATCCTGTTCTCCTTTTATCCCCAGTAATATTAATTCAAACTTGGGTGATGGTAATGAAAATTTCGCACCGATGCAAAGTATTTTTGCAAATTGTATAAATTTAAACTCCAAGTTGCTCCTCATTCTCTTTTAAACGTCCGTCCCTCTCCATGAAAAACCTTTTCCCTCGCCAGGTTACACTGTTACCCATAAAAGCAAGGGCCCAAACTATAAGAGAGAGGGCATCCCTAAAAGGTAGAAGCCATAGATACTTAGGCAGTATCCCGTCCTTCACATAACAAAGGCTGAAAATCAAAGCTGTAACAAAACGCACAGAATAAAGAATAATAATGGCATACAGAGCGGCTTTTGTTAAACCTGATATCGCAATAACAAGAATCAGCGCTAAAAACGGGTAGGTAACTACAGAAGCAAAATAACCTCCGGGTCTTGATACACGTATAGTTCTCCCCCATCTTATCTGTCTTGATAAAAGTGAAAAAACAGACTCTTTCTGTATTATGCTCTCAACAAAATAGCAGGAAAGTTCCAGAGAGTATCCCGCTTTATATATCTTATTCCCTAACTGATAATCATCAGCCAGATACCATGCCAGCTCTTCAAATCCCCCTATCCTTTCAAGAGCATTTTTTCGCAAAGCTATAGAGGCGCCTAAAGCAAAGGTCAACCCTTCCAATCTACTCGCAAAAAGCACATTAGGTATCATTTCAGCTGTGAAACCAAGAGATTCAAGGGCAGTAGTAATGCCATGGACTTCAGGACTGCGGTAAAGGGATGTTACAAGCCCAACTTTTTCATCATAAAATGGAGCAACAATATTTTTAAGATAATCTTTCCTTACACGAATATCGCTATCAGATATAATTATGATGTCATGCTTCACAAAAGGAATAGCATTAATCAGATTCACAACTTTATAGTTCGGGCCGTAAAACGTATGAAGTGCGCTATTTATAACAAATTGAATATCTATTTTGGGAAAATCATTTATCAGCTTCTTTATTACGGGAATTACCGGATCATCTTCAGAGGAAAGAGTAAAAATAAGCTGAAAATTTTCATAATTTTGGGTGCAAAATGACGCAAAGTTCTTATAACTTCCCTCATCCACCCCTTTAACAGGTTTTATAACAGTGACAGGCGGAGTATGGCAAGGAAAAGAGCTTTTTCTGGCAAAAAAGCCATTTGCCACTATAAGCACCAGAATAGAGTACGCAGTCGCAGGTATTATCAAAAGATACGGAATAATCTCTCTCAGCATAGAGTCTTATAGATATCATTTCTGCAACAAAACTCATAATTTTTTTAACAAATTAGTCTTTTTGACCATTGTAACCATCTGATATTACAGCGATTTTATTTTTTCTGTATTGACACTGGCATATTGTTCTGTTATATGAGTGATCAGCTGTTAAAAATAGAACAGCTTAAAAGGCCCACTCTCAGAAGTAGGCCTTTTGGCGTTTAAGAACAAAAAACGTCCAAACAAAAAAATTCAAGTAAAGAAAGGAGATTATCGCCGGATTTGCAATAAAATGGTTCAATGGAATTCACGGTTATTTATGACCACCTCCGGCAAAGCTGACAAAACTTCCATATTAATTTATTATGCGTACAACAATTATATTTTCATTGCTCCTTGTACTCGTTACAGGAACAAACGATATGGCTTCCGTTAAATCGGACATTCCAGGTAGAGAGAGTAACGCTTCTTTTGTTCAAGATTGTTTACTAATATCTACATATGAAAATAATACTGCCCTTGCAGAACGTTTAAACCAGATTCCTGCCATTATAACCGTTTTTGCCCGCAGAACAGATATAAAACGGGCAAAATACCTTGCAAATCTCTGCTTCGCTAAAACTCTTAAAACTTCCTTTATGCCTATTGATCTTGCAGAAATAGCCATTGCTGAAACAGGGGGAAACAGGCTTTCATCTGGCGCTGTTTCAAGATGCGGCGCTTTGGGAGTCTGGCAGTTAATGCCTGAACGGGCAATTAGTCACGGTTTCAAGCCGGCAGATATGACAAATGACGAAAAGTGTGCTACAGCAGCAATAGAAGAACTTACATTAAAACTTAAAATGGCTTCAGGAAACATAAGCAAGGCAAAGCGGCTTTACTGCGGAACAGGTAGCGAAGCGAGGGTTTATGAATCCCGTGTACAAGGTTTCAGGCAGGAAATACTGCAAGAGATGTTAAAAAACCAGCAAATAGGGTAGATCAATGACCAGGTTAGGACAAAAATTTCTTAAACTTGCCAAAGAGAAAGATAAAGCACTTATTACATTTATAACTGCCGGAGATCCTGACCTAAAAACAACCGAACAGATTGTACCGTTAATTGCAGAAGCAGGGGCGGATATTATTGAACTTGGCGTTCCATTCTCAGACCCTATGGCTGACGGAGCAGCAATTCAGAAATCATCACAACGCGCCCTTGCTTCCGGTACCACTCTTACCAAATTACTGGCATCTGTAAAAAATATCCGTAAGCACTCTGATGTTCCCATTCTCCTCATGGGATATTATAACCCCATATACCATTATGGATTGGAGCGCTTTTGCAAAGATGCTGCAAAGTCAGGAGTTGATGGTGTACTAATTGTAGACCTCCCTCCTGAAGAAGCAGATGAGTTTATCAATTTTACGCAAAAATCGAATATTGATCTGATTTTTCTTTTAACACCAACATCAGATAAAGAGCGGATACGTAAAGTCACAAAAATTGCCAGAGGTTTTATATATTATGTATCTGTAACCGGGATTACAGGCGCACGAACATCTGTTGCAGACAGAATTGAACAGATGATCGCAAATATAAGGAAAGAGACCAAGCTACCAATAGCTGTTGGTTTTGGTATATCTACTCCTGAACAGGCCAAGGCCGTATCCAAAATAGCAGACGGAGTTGTTGTAGGAAGCGCCCTTGTTAAGCTTTTTGAGCAGTATAGTGGCAATAAGCTCTCTACAGAGTTAACCAAAGCAATAAAAGCCCTTAAATCAGGTATAAAAAAGAATTGACATTGACTTGTAATTCCGTATCTGATACCAATTTTTAATAAAAATCGAACCTCAATTTCATATAGGATTCACAATCAGCAAAATAATGGTTGTTTATCAAGCAGGAGCAGAACGATATGTCATGGTTTCAGCGAAAAAAAGCTCCAATGGCTATAAAAGATGAAAAAAAATCAAAAGTCCCCGAAGGCCTCTGGACAAAATGCCCCGGCTGCGGCGAATCCATAATCACAAAAGATCTGGAAACAAACCTTAATGTATGCCCCAAATGCGGTCATCATTTCAGAATTAATCTGCAAAAACGGATTGATCTTCTACTCGATGAAGGGAGCTTTAAAGAATTTGACGCAGAAATGGTTTCTGTAGACTTCCTTGAATTCAAAGACTCAAAAAGCTACAAAGCCAGGATAGATGCCGCTGTAGCAAAAGGCGGTTCAAAAGATGCCATAGTCTGCGGAGAAGGCAACATTGAAGGAATGCCTGTACAGATTGCCGTATTCGATTTCTCATTTATGGGTGGCAGTATGGGAAGCGTTGTTGGTGAAAAGATCACCAGAGCCATTGAAAGAGGGATTGAAAAGAATAATCCGGTAATAATTGTATCTGCGTCCGGCGGTGCAAGAATGCAAGAAAGCATTCTCTCCCTTATGCAGATGGCAAAAACCTCTGCAGCCCTTGCAAAGCTCAAAGAGCAAGGGATACCTTTTATATCAATACTTACAGATCCGACAACAGGTGGTGTAACTGCAAGTTTTGCGATGCTTGGCGATGTCAATATGGCAGAACCCAAAGCTCTTATAGGCTTTGCAGGGCCGAGAGTTATTGAACAGACAATAAGGGAAAAACTACCTGAAGGATTTCAAAGGGCAGAATATCTCCTTGATCATGGCATGGTAGATATAATTGTAGCGCGTAAAGAGATGAAAGCGAAGGTGAGCTCTCTTCTCAAGATGTTCTGCAATAAACCATAAATTATGGCTTCAGTTTTCTGTCATCTACGGCACCTGTAGGGACACACAGTGTGCGCTAGACAACACGAGCGGCAGGTTGCCGCCCCTACGCTCCAAAGACATTTAACGACTATAGGGGCGACTTGCAGTCGCCCGATAATGCGGGCGCACACAGTGCGCCCCTACATACGCCTCACGCCCTGCTCCTCGGCTACCTTGTATATAACTAAATCTGAGCCTAGTATATTTTAAAATATTGCCTAATTCTATTATTTAAAAAGAAGTCGGCATATATCATATTATCCATTAGCTCAGGTATTACTTCAGCTAACAAGAATAACGATATAAAAAATTATTGCCTAATTGTATAAAATAAAGAAAAATAAGCAATAAGGATATTACCCTATAACACAGGGTTTTGAGCCATAGGCAAGGTAACTTGTAGTGGGCGCACACTGGGCACCCCGGAATAAATCGCGGGTCGTCGAAGACGCCGCCCCCTACATAAACAGGCTTGAAAAGCCAAATTTTCATAACCGCGGGGCAACGACCCGCGGATTAACAGCCAACCATATTCCTGCCTGAAAGGCAGAACTTCTTTCAATCGTTCAAATAATGTCCTGCCTTTCAGGCAGATATCTTATTTATTTTATTTCCGCAGGTCGTTGACCTGCGGTTATGAAAATCAAGCCCTATCGGGCTAAGAAACTCCACACTCCACTTTTCCACTCCACACTACACACTATTTCAGATATGACCAAAAGCCGAAGTCATATAAACTCGACATAAGCTAATTCCTATCATATAATCCCACCCCATTATGGAAGAATATCAGGAGATAATTTCCCACATATTCAGCAGAGGCAGGTTTGGGATAAAACCGGGCCTTGAGCGCATTTCTGCTATTCTTAGGAATCTTGGTAATCCTGAAAAAAATATTAATGTCATAAATATTGTGGGAACCAACGGCAAAGGTTCTACAGGTGCCTTTCTATCCTCAATAATGACAAATTCTGGAAGCAAAACAGGTTTTTTCTCTTCTCCTCATCTCTCTTCCTTTACGGAGAGATTCAGAATAGACAACCAGGAACCAAGCGAAGGAAAGATAGGTAAAATTGCTGAAAAGGTACTTAAAAAAGCGCCGCCTGAAGCTACGTTTTTTGAAATAGTAACAGCCATGGGGTTTCTCTATTTTGCCAGGGAAAAAGTTGATATAGCTATAATGGAAGCCGGAATGGGAGGAGAATCAGACGCTACAAATATTGCAGAAGGTATTCTATCTATAATAACCCCTATAAGCATTGACCATTCTAAATATCTTGGCACAACAACCAGAGAAATCGCCATAGAAAAAGCAGGAATAATAAAAAAATCAAAACCTGTGGTAATAGGCCCGCAAAAGCATGATGCTCTTTTAGAAATAAAACGGATTGCAAAAGAAAATGGTTCCCCTTGTATGGTATGGGGAGAAGATTTTTACGCAGAACTGACCCCTGATGGCATAACCTACGATGCTCCAGACTTGGTCATGAAAAACCTTAACCCCTCCTTAAAAGGCCGTTTTCAGGTACAAAATCTCGCGTCAGCTATTACTGCTGCCCGCATTTTATCTGATAAAGGTTTTATAGTAACAGATAAAACTATAAGATCCGGAATTGAAAACAGTTTCTGGCCCGGGCGGATGGAAATGTTTTCAGGAGCCAGGCAAATCCTGCTGGATTCTGCCCATAATCCGGCAGGAACCGCAGCGCTTATTGAATCCTTACCGGATTACAGGTATAATCATTTAATCCTTATATTTGGGGCAATGGCTGATAAAGCATGGCAAGAGTCGATACTACAGCTTGCACCTCATGTTGACAGAGTCATCACTGTAAAACCTAATATAGAAAGAGCTCTTAACCCTGAAGAACTGGCAGATTTTTGTAACATGAATAATTTAAAGGCTATTGCGGCAGGAAGTGTTAAAAACGGCCTTGAGCTTGCGGAAAAAACAGCCTCAGAAGATGATCTTATTCTGGTTACAGGTTCTATTTTTGTTGTTGGAGAAGCAAGATCATTAATAACAGGCAAAAATTTCATGCCTATCCGGGGATAAACCAACGAAATGAATTTTTCCAGATATATAATCCTATACCTTATTCTCTTCCTGCCTGTTACGGCAACAGCAGTTGAAATTCCAAAAATAGTGCCTAACAACAGTGAAGTAAAGATAGAAGCTGATTCCATAACCCATGATCAAAATGATAACACTATAAGAGCTATTGGCAATGTTCGAATAGATTGGAACGACGCCATACTATACGCAGATCATGTTTCTTACAACCAGGATAGCGGCGAAATGAAAGCAACAGATAATATAAAGCTAATTAAAGGTAACGACTGGTTAAGAGGCGATAAAGCAATGCTTAACAGTGAATCAGTCACAGGGAAAATTATAAATGGATGGCTGTTTTTTAAAGAATCAAATATGCATATTAGAGGGGGAGAAATCGCCAAAACCGGAGATAAAGAGTACAGAGTACAAAATGGGAGTTTTACTTCCTGCGATGCGGATGTTCCAAGTTGGAAATTCAGCGCTGACGATATAAGTCTCTCTCTGGACAACTATATAAAAGGACGTAATGTTTTGCTTTATATAAAAAATATCCCTGTTTTATGGCTCCCCTACTTTATTTTCCCCGCAAAAACTGAGAGGCAATCCGGCTTTCTTTTTCCAACATTCGGAAATTCTTCTCTAAAAGGGGTATTTCTTAATATTCCATACTACTTTGCCCTCTCACCAAGCCAAGAACTTACAGCAGACCTTGACCTCCAGTCAAAGCGCGGTGCAGGCATAGGCCTTGATTATAATTACATGGGACGTAATAAAGGATTCGGTAGAGCTAAAGGTTATCTAATCTATGACACAAGTAAAAGCAAGTTCAGAGGCAACATAGTTCTTCAGCAACAAACAAACTTCACTCCTAATCTATACTGGCGAGCCAATGTAGATATGGCTTCCGACAGGACCTTTTACAAAGATTTCGGGGATATAAACGGCGATTATAATAGACAATACACCGAAGGGACTGCTTTCCTCTCATATAAACGCAATACTCTCCTTTTTACAGGATTGCTGGATTATATGGATAACCTTGACGCTCCCAGTAACGGGGGGACTGCTCAAAAACTTCCTTCCTTATCAATCATTGACAGTAGCAGGCGCTTAGGCTCAACACCTCTTTATTTCTCCATGCAAAGCGGAATTACAAACTTTTATAGAGATGAAGGCTCAAAAGGTATGCGCCTGGCTGTTGCTCCCAGACTGACATTTCAGAAGCAGATCATGCCGGGCATCAGCGCTAAAGCATGGGGAGAATATAATCAGCAGCTCTATTACGCTACCAATCCCCCGGAAAACTATAACTCTACAAATATGGGGGTCACAAACGCGGGAGTGTCAATCAAAGGAGAGCTTGGTCGTACTTTTGACAGATCATTATTCGGTAACGAGAAACTCTATCATCAATTTATACCTGAACTCAGCTACCACTATTCAGGGCATTACTCCGACGGATCAACTCCATCCTTTGATTACGACGATCAACCTTTAAACGGCCAGATTATACAGCTTGCATTAAGAAATATTCTAACAGGAAAACATGTCTCAAAAGATACAACAAATTACCGTACACTGCTCAAATTTGATATCATACAGGGATACCAGATTAGTGGCAGCAGGCGTAATCTTCTCGTAACAGTAGATCAAGGAAGAAAGTTCACCGATACAAGGCTTAACATGGAAGTTACACCTCTGGAAAAGCTGCGGTTCACAGCTGATGCATGGATAAGCCCTTATAGCGGAAGCCTTACAAACGGCTCTTTCGGAGTAACCGTAGGAAATCCGAAAGAAAACAGGGTGAGACTTGAGTATCACCGTGCCCAGGGGAGCCTTATCCAGGGAACCATTAATTCCGAAGGAACCATTATCTCCCAGGGAAGCCTTAACTATATTGAGGGAGAGATAAATGTAACTCGCTTTAAGCCTTTTACCTTCTCCGCTCTTGGCAGGTACTCAAATGAAAGGCACGGTTTTCTGGAAACTCTTTATTCTGTAGAATATAAACATCAATGCTGGAGCATCACATTTACATACCGTAACAGGCCCGTTGAAGGTGACAATGAATTTACAGTAACTTTCAACTTATTTGGGCTTGGTTCGCCAGGGCCTATGAAAGTATTTTGATAGATGACTTCGGCTTTTGGTCATATCTGAAATCAGTGTGGAGTTTGGAGTGTGAAGAGTGGAGTTAAACCCACCAAATAAAGGATCGTGCGTAGGGACGGCAACCTGCCGCCCGTGTTGGCGGGCGAACACAGTTCACCCCTACAGTCGCCGTAGATGACAAAAAGCTGAAGCCATATAGGAGTGCAAATGGAAAATTTTACCCCTAATACAATTCTAGTAACAGGCGGCGCCGGATTTATCGGCTCAAACTTTATAAAAAATTTCATGGATTGTAATCCCGGCTGCAAGGTAATAAATCTTGATATTCTCACATACGCAGGGAATCTGGAAAACCTTAAATCCGTGGAAAACATGCAAAATTATAGGTTCATTAAGGGTGATATCGCCGATTCCAAACTTGTAGCAAGATTGCTTACAGAAGAAAATATAGATGCTATAATCCATTTCGCCGCCGAATCCCATGTAGACAGATCAATTACAGGGCCGGAGATTTTTGTAAAAACAAATGTCCTGGGGACTCAGATACTGCTTGAAGAGAGCAGAAAATATTGGAATGAAGGCAAGAATAAGCCCTTCAGGTTTTTACAGATATCCACTGACGAAGTCTATGGATCACTTGGGGAAACCGGATTTTTCAGAGAAGATACACCGCTTGCGCCTAATTCCCCGTACTCTGCCAGTAAAGCCGCGGCAGATATGCTCGTCCGGGCTTATCATGAAACATTCGGGCTTCCAACACTCAACACCAGATGTTCTAACAACTACGGCCCATTTCAATTCCCTGAAAAACTGATCCCTCTTATGATAAATAACATCATAAATAAAAAGCCCCTCCCTGTTTATGGAGATGGACAAAACGTCAGAGACTGGTTACATGTAAAAGACCACTCAACAGCAGTAGAAACTGTCCTTAAAAAGGGAAAGCCGGGCTCTCTGTTTAATATAGGCGGAAACAATGAATGGAAAAATATTGATATCGTTAACCTTATTTGTGACACTCTTGATAAAAAACTTGGGAGGGAACAATCCGAAGGCCGTCAATTAATAACATTGGTAAAAGACCGGCAGGGACATGACAAGCGGTATGCCATAGATGCGGCAAAAATAAAAAATGAGCTGGGCTGGGCTCCTGCACATAAATTTCAGGAAGGTATTATTGAAACCATTGACTGGTATTTGGAAAATCAGGATTGGGTGAGAAACGTAACGTCAGGTGAATACAGAAACTACCAATGACTTCGGCTTTTGGCCATATCTGCAAATAGTGTGGAGTTTGGAGTGTGAAGAGTGGAGTTAATCATAATTTCACATTCCATGCTTTACATTGGTTTTACCTATGATCCAAAATCCTGTGTCATTAGGTAAAATGATTTATTGCCTAATTATACTTATTTTATACAATTAGGCAATAATTTTTTATGTCATTATTCTTATAAGCTGAGGTAATACCTCAGCTAATGTATAATATCGTATATGTCTATTTTTTTATGAATTATAGAATTAGGCAATGTTTGAAAACATACTGGCTTCAGATTTTTAGTTATATACAAGACAGCCGAGGAGCAGAGCGTGAGGCGTGGCAGCGCCGCGTTGAATGTCCTGAGAATGTAGGGGCGCACTGTGTGCGCCCGATAGCGGGCGATCAAAGATCGCCCCTACAGGCACCGCAGATGACAAAAAGCTGGAGCCATATAGAGGAGTTGATTAAAATGATTCTAGTTGTAGGCGCTAGCGGAATGCTCGGATATGACCTCATGAACACCCTCGAAGGGGATATCCGTGGAGTAGACCTTCCTGAAATAGATATAACATCTCTCGAATCAGTAAGAAAAGTTCTGCTGACACTTAAGCCGCAAATTATAATAAACAGCGCTGCATATACAGATGTAGACGGTTGCGAAACGGAAAAAGAAACCGCAATGTCCGTAAACGGAGAGGGAGTAGCCTTTCTGGCCATGACAGCAAAAGAAATAAACGCAAAGCTGGTACATATAAGTAGTGATTATATCTTTAACGGCAAAAAAGGATCTCCATATATTGAGGACGATCTCCCTGCACCGCTCAATGTTTATGGAGAATCAAAGCTTGCTGGAGAGATGAATGCAGCCATCGCACCGGAATATTTGATAATCAGGACCCAGTGGCTCTACGGAATAAACGGAAAGAACTTTGTAGAAACAATGCTCTCCCTGGCAAAAGAAAAAAAAGAACTTTCTGTTGTAGATGATCAGATAGGCTCTCCAACATGGACAAAAGATCTTTCTATCGCCATAAAAGTCCTGATAGACAAAAATTGTACAGGTATATACCATGTTACAAACAGTGGGTTTTGTTCCTGGAATAAATTCGCAAAAGAGATTTTCAGGCAGCAAGGTGTAGAAATAACAGTAACCAATATGACAACAGAAGAGTTGAAGCGTCCGGCAAAAAGGCCTTTATACTCTGCCCTTGATTGTTCAAAACTCTATAAAGCTACAGGCTTTAAACCTGAAACATGGCAGGAAGCGCTGAGTAAATATCTGGCGCTGAGAAAGGGAAACTAACTGTAATGCCAGGGAAATTATACATTGTCGCGACTCCTATAGGGAACTTGGAAGATATAACATTCAGAGCTGTACGTATCTTAAAAGAAGTAGACCTGATAGCTGCTGAAGATACCAGGCATTCTAAAAAACTCCTTACTCATTTCGGAATTAATACTCCTCTAACCTCTTATCACGACCATAATGAAAATCTCAAAACGGAACAGTTACTGGAAAAACTCAACTATGGTACTAACATAGCCTTAATAACCGATGCCGGAACACCATGCATTGCTGATCCGGGCTATAGAATCGTACAGGCAGCTATTAACGCTGAAATAGATATTATACCTGTGCCGGGGCCTTCGGCATTAATAGCCGCCATCTCAGCATCAGGCCTGCCAACAGACCGCTTTGCCTTTGAAGGGTTTCTTCCCCCTAAAAGCGGGAAACGTATAAAAGTTCTGGAAGAATTAAAATCTGAGCAACGCACTCTCATTTTTTATGAAGCGCCTCACAGGCTACAAAAAACTCTTAAAGACATGAGTGACATTTTTGGAGCTAGAAAAGGAATAATTGCCAGAGAGCTTACAAAAATCCATGAAGAGTTTAATTATGGCACATTTAAAGAACTTTTCAACATTTATAATAATCAAAAAATAAAAGGGGAAATTGTAATACTTGTACCGCCAGCAGGCGAAAATCCGGGTTTTTCAGAAGAACAACTAACAGAATTACTTTTTGAAGAACTCAAACAAAACAACTCATCAACTAAAAGCGCTGTTACAAAAATCTCAAACATTACCGGAGTGTCAAAGGGCAAATTGTATGAGCTCGCAGTTATTATGAAAAACAATAAATAACCTCCTCAAACATGAAACAATCCGATCTAATTTCGCCATATCAAAATCTACTCGATAAAGTAAATTGAGTGCCATTTTTCATCTTGACATGTATACAAAGTCGGTATAATCATAATCCTAATCATTTATAATATAGCTGTCAGTAAACCATAACGTGTGGATAAAACCTAGGGAAATAACACATCAAAAAGGGTGGAGATGCGTCATGCGGAAAATATCGCTCTCCTGAAATTCACTATATATTGCTTTAAAAAACTACTACAGAAGCAACTAAAACAAGGAGGAAAGAGTATGAGTAAAAAGATTCTTAGTTATCTGGCAATACTGGCGTTATTGGTATTGGCAGTCTCCCTTCAGGGCTGCGGCACGCATAATGGAGGGAGCTCAGATGTCACTGTCAGTAACCAAGTATGTATTAACTGTCACAGCTCTACGACAGAATTTCTCTCAGGAAGACCTATTGTCGCAGATTATGAAGCATCAGGGCATGCCCAAAATGCCCACGGGCCTTCATGCCAGACTTGCCATGGAAATGCAGCTGCACACGTAGCGGATCCTGCTCAGGTTCAGCCGCCAATTCCTATGCCTACATATCAAGTGTGCGCGCAATGTCATAATACTCTTGCCAGGGGTACGATAGTAGACCAGTTCAGCAGTTCAAAACACAATATAATGACCACTGAAGCCCGTGTCTTCAGCCAACCATGTAACCGCTGCCACACACATAATGGGGCTGTATTATCAACC
>WQYY01000033.1 GCA_009780995.1 Desulfuromonadales bacterium | reverse complement strand
TATTAAACCACCCTCTCCCAAGCCATTTTTATCGGTTTTAAGATGTCCGACTTGTTTAAACATTGTACTTATTGCTTTTCTGTTAGTATCCCTATAATCTTTAGCAGATGAAAGCTGCATGGCGTCATTATCATCAGAGTATTTCATGTCAGGAAGGTAAATTGATACCACGCCATCAAGCAATGCCAGCATTTCAGGCAATTCATAACCACTGCTATTCCATACTATAGGTAAAGAAAACCCTTCAGGTATCACTTGCCATAATGCTGCTAGTATCTGAGGGAGAAAATGTGTTGGTGTAACAAAATTGATATTATGCACCTTCATTTTCTGAAGCCGGAGCATCCTCTCTCCAAGCTCTTTTGTTGTTATCTCTTCCCCGTTTCCCATCTGGCTTATTGGAAAGTTCTGGCAAAAGCTGCATGAAAGGGAACAGCCTGAAAAAAAGATGGTTCCTGACCCTCTTGTTCCTGATATAGGAGGTTCTTCGCCTTTATGCAGATTTGCAGAAGCAATCTTAGGCAGAAAACCGGATTTACATATTCCTTTTTCACCTTTAATCCTGTTTACTCCGCATTTATGAGGGCAAAGCCTGCAGTTGGAAAGTTCTCTGTAACTGCTTTTTACCCTCTCAAGCAACTCTCCGGAGTTGTACAGATCAATATATTTCATTGCATATGTCACTTACTTTCAGAGTGCTCCATAATATCAACAAACCGTTTAAACAGGTATTTGGAATCATGTGGGCCCGGAGATGCCTCAGGATGATGCTGAACAGAGAAGATAGGGAGAGTATCGTGCCTTATCCCTTCAACAGTATGATCATTAAGATTCTGATGGGCCAGTGTGGCTACTCCTTTCAGGGAGTCCATGTCAGCTACAAAACCGTGATTTTGCGATGTAATCTCTATCTTCCCTGTAGCTATATCCTTAACAGGGAGGTTTGATCCGTGGTTCCCAAAAGGGAGCTTTTCGGTTTTTCCGCCCAGAGCCAAAACAAGAAGCTGATGCCCGAGACAGATACCAAAAATAGGCTTTTTGCCGATAAGCTGTTTTATGGTCTCAATAATATCACCAAGCGCATCAGGATCTCCAGGCCCGTTGCTCAGGAATATTCCGTCAGGATTCATAGCCAGAGTCTCCTCTGCTGAAAAACCGGCAGGAACGACTGTAACATCGCATCCTGCACTTACCAGGCAGCGAAGAATATTATGTTTTATACCAAAATCATAAGCAACAACCTTGTACTTTAACGATTCAGCCCCAATTTCAGGGTAGCCGCCGTTAATATCCCATTCCCCCTGGCTCCAATGATAAGACTTTTTGCATGTAACGTCATATACAAGATTGCGCCCTACCATACTTGGCAGCTTCTTAGCTTTGGCTATAAGAGATGAGTGGTCAAAATCAACAGTTGAGATAACACCGTTTTGTGCTCCTTTATCTCTTATATGCCGGGTTAATGCTCTTGTATCAATCCCCTGAATTCCTATAACCCCGTTTTCTTTCAGATAATCTCCGAGGCTCATAACAGCCCGCCAGTTTGAGTATTCCTCAATGTACTCTTTTACAATCAAGCCTGACAGATGAAGCTTATCACTCTCTATATCTTCAGGATTTATTCCCGTATTTCCCGCCTGTGTGTATGTAAGCGTGACAATCTGCCCTTTATAGGACGGATCACTCAACTCTTCCTGGTAGCCTGTCATCGCAGTGTTGAAAACAATCTCACCGGATGCTTCGCCTGTTGCTCCGAATGATTCCCCTTGAAAAATACGCCCGTCTGCCAGGGCAAGAACAGCCTTCATCTGAATTACTCCTAATTGTTAAGGTTTATTTCTTCTTAGCCTATAACCTGCCGGCTTTTAAAATTGCGCTCTGAAAATCAAGCTGCATACCACGCAGGTAAGTACCCATTTTTTGTTGTACTGAAGCGCCTACTGGCGTTAAATTGAATTTTGTCATTGCGTCAATCTCTTCTGCCGTAAAGGTATTTACCAGGTTTTGTTTGCGAATTTTTTCAATCACATCTTTAGTCAATGCTTTTGCTACTATCTCTCTGGCTCTTTCCCTTGCCCCTTCGGGTAAAGTATTTATATTTGCCTGTATATCATCCATTACAGATTGTATCGGTATTGTTTGAAAATAACGGTCTGCAGCAGCTTCCCGCAAAGCCGGTGAATCAGTAGCTGATATCGGAACTGCCTGGAGATTACTGTTTACAGCGGGTTTCTGTGGAGCCGCAAAAACAAAGGAACTTCCTAATAATAAAGTTACGACTGCAGTAAAGAAACTAATTCTTTTTTTCATAGATCACTCCTGAATTTAAATTAAACCGCTTTATAGATTGCTTTACCTCAAGGCTTAGTTAGCCGGCTTTGAAGGGGGAGTACCGGTGTTTGAAGTATTAAGGGCGTCTGGATTGTTGCTAATGGATTTTACAATCTCCCCTTCAAGTTCAGGCATGATTTCCTGCATGTAAACACCCGTTTTCTTCAGTATTGATCGGCCTGTAGGGCTTGAGTAAAATTTTGTCATTGAGTCAATCTCTTCTGCCGTAAAGGTCTTTACCATCCCTTTTCTGGCAATTTTTTCAAGCATATCTTTATTCAGCACTTTTTGTATCAGATCCATAACCTGTTTTCTTTCCCCTTCCGGAACGATGTTTGTTATATTTCCAAGTATGTCGTCCAGCATGGTTTGTATCGGAATTGCTTGAAAATAACGGTCTACAGCAGCTTCCCGCAATGCCGGTGAGTCAGGAGCAGATATTGGCACTGCTTGGAGATTACTGCTTACGACAGCTTCTTGTGAAGCCGGTAAACTCGGAGCCGCTAAAACAAAGGAACTCCCCAATAGCAAAGTTACGATTACAACAAAGAAAACAATCTTTTTTTTCATAGAGTACTCCCGAATAGTTTTATAGATTATTTTGCTTCAATAGCCGGTTTTGAAGGAGTATCACCGGCTTTTGGAGCATTATCAGCTTTTAGGTTTTCTTCAATAGACTTTATAATCTCACTTTCAAGCTGAGGCATAATTTCTTGCAGGTAAATAATAGTTTTTTCAGTGGTTTGACGCATGTAAATGCCCAGTTTCCCCATTATTGATTTGCCTGCAGGGCTTGAATAAAATTTTGCCATTGAGTCAATCTCTTCTGCTGTAAAGGTCTTTACCAGCCCCTCTCTGGTAATTTTTTCAAGCATATCTTTCTTCATTACTTTATTTAGTACTGTATTCATTACTTTTGGTAGCAAATCCATAAGCTGTTTTCTTTGCTCTTCCGGCGTGTCACTTGGAATGAGACTTGGAATGACAGTTTGCAAGGCCTTTGTCATATTTGGTAATATGTCATCAATCACAGATTGTACCGGTACTGCCTGGAAATAACGGTCTACGGCGGCTTCCCGTAAAGCTGGTGAGTCCGGAGCTTGTATAGGCTGTATTGGTAATGCTTGAAGATGGCTGTTTACGGCAGCATCCTGCGAAGTCTGAAAATCCGGAGCCGCAAAAGCAAAGGAGCTCCCCAATAGTAAAACTACAGCCATAGTAATGAAAATAATTCCCTTTTTCATGGATTACCCCAAAATTTAAATTAAACTGCTTTATACGCTATTTTACCGTTAACAATTGTATAAACAGCCCTACCCTTCATCTTGTTTCCAAGCCACGGAGAATTTTTAGATTTGCTGGAAACAGAGTTTATATCAAAAACCCATTCATAATCAGGATCAATTATGGTTAAATCCCCAATCATGCCTGTCGCTATTGAACCTCTGTTAAAACCAAGTATTTTTGAAGGGTTAGATGACATTTTTTCAACTAATTGATTAACTGTTAAAACTTTACTTCTTACAAGTTCCAATGATAAAGGAAGAGAAGTTTCAAGGCCTATTATTCCGTTCATGGCCTGATTAAATTCAATATCCTTTTCATCAATATGGTGAGGAGCATGGTCTGTTGCAATGCAATCAATAGTCCCATCCTTTAGCGCCGCTTTAATGGCTTTCAGGTCTTCTTCTTCCCTTAAAGGAGGGTTCATCTTCGCGTTTGTGTTATACCCTCTTACAGCTTCATCGGTTAAAGTGAAGTAGTGAGGCGCAGTTTCACAAGTTACCTTTACACCGCGTTTTTTGGCTGCTCTTATGATCTCGACCGACCCTTTTGTAGAGACGTGGGCTATGTGCAGCGGCGAATCCGTATATTCTGCTAAAAGGACATCCCGTGCTATGGCTATATCTTCAGCAACTCTTGGAATCCCTTTTAAGCCCAGATCAGTGGATACAAAACCTTCATTCATAACCCCTTCGCCAACCAGATCAAGCTCTTCGGAATGAGCAATTACCATAATTCCCATCCCTTTTGCGTATTCCAGAGCCCGGCGCATCAACTCAGGATTTTTTACAGGCTTTCCGTCATCTGAAACAGCAACACAGCCTGACTCTTTCAATTCGCCCATTTCTGACAGGTACTCTCCATGCAGCCCCTGAGTTATCGCCCCGATTGGAAAGACATTACAGAAGCCATGGTTTTTAGCCTTATTTATGATGTAAGAAGCGATAGCTTTGTTATCAACAATTGGTTTAGTGTTGGGCATACAGCATACAGATGTAAATCCTCCCGCAACAGCGGCTTTTGTACCGGAAATTATATCTTCTTTATATTCAAGGCCAGGGTCACGGAGATGAACATGCATATCAATAAGCCCCGGAGTTACATATAAGCCCGTCGCATCAATAGTTTCTATCTTTGCGGGAATTTTCAGATCTTTGCCTATGGCTTTTACTACACCATCTTCTACTAATATATCGGTTACTTCATCTATACTCTGAGCCGGATCAATAACTCTGCCGTTTTTAATATAAAGATTCATTTTTCACCCCTAAAGATTAAAGTGGTTACAGTTGTGCCTTATTTCCTATTCAGTTTCGCCGCCGCCACTTACATGATATAGCATTGCCATTCGCACTGCCACCCCGTTTTCAACCTGTTTCATTACGTGTGATTGATCTCCGTCCGCAACATAGGATGACATTTCAACACCACGATTAATAGGGCCCGGGTGCATTACAACAGCATCTGGCTTTGCAAGTTTCAGATTTTCAGGATTAAGTCCAAAATACCTGGAATATTCTCTTGTATTGGGCATTAGAGTCTTACCCTGTCTCTCCTGCTGAATGCGGAGCATTATAACTACATCTGCATCCTGAATTGCTTCTTTCATGGAGCTCGCGACAGCGACATTTCCCAAATTTTCGACCTTTGGTGGCATCATGGTTGGCGGCCCGGCGAGGTATACATGGGATCCCATTTTAGTAAGGGCAAATATATCCGAGCGGGCAACTCTGCTATGGGTAACATCTCCCACAATGGCAACCTTTAATCCGTCAAGTTTTCCAAACTTATCTTTAATTGTGAGAAGGTCTAAGAGGCCCTGTGAAGGATGTTCGTGAGCCCCATCACCTGCATTTACAACGGCGCAATTTACCTTTGTAATGAGGAAGTTATGGGCTCCGGAAACAGCATGCCTCATTACAATAATATCAGGCTTCATTGCAAGCAGGTTTCTGGCTGTGTCTGACAGTGTTTCACCTTTTGTTGCAGAGCTTATGGAAGGAGTTATATTAACGGCATCTGCGGAAAGGCGTTTTGCGGCAATCTCAAAGGATGTGCGGGTTCTTGTGGAAGCTTCATAAAACAGGTTTATGATCGTTTTTCCCCGCAATGTAGGAACTTTTTTAATTAGCCTGTTATTGATCTCCCTCATGCTCTCAGCAGTGGATATCAGGAGCTCTAAATCTTCTTTTGAAAAATCCTGCAAACCGATTATATGCTTATGATTGAATGTTGCCATTTTCCCCTCCTATTTTTCTAATAGAACCTGGATTGGCTGGTTATTGTCATCAAAAGAGACTTTTATATTTTCTTTAAGGCTTGTCGGAACATTTCTGCCGACATAATCTGCTCTGATCGGCAGCTCTCTGTGCCCTCTGTCTATAAGGACGGCAAGTTGTATGGAATCAGGCCTGCCATGATCCATCATGGCATCCATGGCGGCTCTTATTGTCCGTCCGGTAAAGAGAACATCATCCACAAGCACCGCTTTTTTCCCGTCTAAAGAGAAAGGTATATCGGTCTTACCTACTTCAAGGTTTACTCCGTGCTCTTTTATGTCATCACGATAAAGAGTTATATCTACCTCTCCTACAGGTATTTGAGTACCTTCGATTCTCTCAAGCTGTGCGGCAAGAGTTTTTGCAAGATATGCCCCCCCTGTTTTTATTCCTAAAAGGACAACTCCGGCTACGCCTTTATTACGCTCAAGGATTTCATGGGCAATTCTTGTAATGGCTCTTTGTATTCCGCTGTTATCAAGAATTACAGTTACATCGGTATTCATAAATAACCTCCATAATAAGGCTGCGTTGACTGCAAAAAGTGAAGACCTTACCGGGCAAGTTCCGCATGATACTCCTGCAAACTGAGAACTTCCGGCCTTCCTTCTTTAAGGGCCTCAATTCCCTTAGCAGCGGCAATAGCTGCGGCTGTGGTTGTCATATATGGCAATTTATATTTTATTGCTGCCTTACGGATATATGAATCATCATTAACCCCAAGGCGGCCTATGGGGGTATTTATTATAAGCTGGATTTCTCCGTTCTTGATTGCGTCAACGATATTTGGGCGCCCTTCATGCATTTTAAGGATCGTTTCCGATTTTATCCCGTTTGCAGCAAGAACCCCGTGTGTCCCTGCTGTTGCAAGTATTTTAAAACCGAGTTTTTCAAAATGGCGTGCGGCTTCAATTGCGCCAGCCCTGTCCTGCTCATGCACTGTGATAAGGAGAGTTCCAGCTTTTGGGAGAATCGTTGAAGCAGCCTCCTGCGCCTTGTAAACAGCCCAACCATAGCTGTGAGCCAGGCCAAGAACTTCACCGGTTGAACGCATTTCAGGTCCAAGTATAGGATCAACTTCAGGGAACATATTGAACGGGAATACAGCCTCTTTTACCCCGAAGTATGGCACTTTCTTCTTGTTGAAGGTAACATCCGACAGTTTTTTGCCAAGCATGAGCTGGACAGCAATACGCGGCATCGGAATATTACATACCTTTGAAACAAGAGGTACAGTGCGACTTGCGCGGGGATTGGCCTCGAGGATGTACACCTTGTCATTGGCAATTGCGTACTGAATATTCATAAGCCCGACAACACCCATTTCTATTGCGATTCTGCGGGTATATTCCTCTATGGTTGCTATATGTTTTTCAGGTATGCTCATTGAAGGTATAATACATGCCGAATCGCCCGAGTGTACACCGGCCTGTTCAATATGCTCCATAACAGCAGGAACAAAGGCATTCACGCCGTCCGAAATTGCATCTGCTTCTGCCTCAACAGCATTCTCGAGAAAGCGGTCAATAAGTATCGGGCGCTCAGGTGAAACATCAACCGCCTTTGCCATATACTCTTCAAGCATTTCAGCATCATACACAATTTCCATTGCACGTCCGCCAAGAACGTAGGAAGGACGTACAATAACAGGGTAACCAATCTTTTCGGCAATATTCAGGGCTTCCTGGAGGTTGACTGCCATTCCTGACTCAGGCTGAGGAATGCCAAGTTTTTTCATAACAAGGTTGAAGCGCTCACGATCTTCAGCAAGGTCAATGGTTTCAGGGGAAGTGCCAAGAATCTTTACACCTGCCGCTTCAAGCTCCGCCGCTATATTAAGGGGAGTCTGACCACCAAACTGAACTACAACCCCCTCAGGCTTTTCTTTTGCATAGATAGAGAGAACATCTTCTACTGTCAGCGGTTCAAAATAGAGCTTATCCGAGGTATCATAATCTGTTGAGACGGTCTCAGGGTTGCAATTGACCATAATCGTCTCATAACCTGCATCACGAAGGGCAAATGCCGTATGCACGCAGCAGTAGTCAAATTCGATACCCTGGCCAATGCGGTTTGGCCCTCCGCCAAGAACCATAACCTTTTTCCTGTCACTTACATTAACTTTATCCTCGCAATTGTAGGATGAAAAGTAGTAAGCAGCGTTGTCTACACCGCTGACAGGAACAGGCTCCCATGCCTCAACCATGTCAAGACTTATCCTTCTCTCCCGGATATCTTTTTCTTTAGCCAGAAGGATTTTTGCAAGGTATTTGTCTGCAAATCCGTATCTCTTTGCCTTGATAAGAAGTTCGTCAGGCAGCACGCTCCATTTGTGTTTGAGCATCTCTTCCTCAAGTATTACAAGCTCTTTCATCTGCTCAAGGAACCAGAGTTTTATATGGGTCTTTTTATGCAGCTCGGCAAGGTCAGCCCCTTTGCGGATCGCCTCATAAATAATGAAATACCGCTCGCTTGAAGGATTTGCAAGCATTTCAAGAAGTTCAGGCAGGGATTTTTGATTGAAATCTTTTGCAAAACCAAGACCGTAACGCCCGTTTTCCAGGGAACGGATAGCCTTCTGAAAAGCCTCTTTATAATTCTTTCCGATGCTCATTACCTCGCCGACAGCGCGCATTTGAGTTCCAAGCTTGTCTTCAACTCCTTTGAACTTCTCAAAAGCCCATCTTGCAAACTTAACAACGACATAATCCCCGCTTGGCGTATACTTTTCAAGTGAACCGTCGCGCCAGTAAGGTATCTCGTCAAGGGTCATTCCTGTTGCCAGTAATGAGGATACAAAAGCAATCGGAAATCCTGTTGCCTTTGATGCAAGGGCTGAAGAACGGGAAGTCCGGGGATTGATCTCAATAACAACAACTCTGTCACTGTCGGGATCGTGCGCAAACTGGACATTTGTGCCGCCTATTACTTCAATAGCGTCAACAATGTCATAGGAATATTTCTGAAGGCGCTCCTGTAGCTCTTTAGATATGGTGAGCATTGGAGCAGTACAGAAGGAGTCCCCTGTGTGTACCCCCATCGCATCTACGTTTTCAATAAAACAGACTGTGATCTTCTGCCCTTTTGCATCCCGGACAACCTCAAGCTCAAGCTCTTCCCAGCCAAGCACAGACTCTTCAACGAGAATCTGGTTGACCGGGCTGGCTGAAAGCCCACGACTGGCAATAGTTTCAAACTCCTCAATATTGTATGCAAACCCGCCTCCTGTCCCTCCCATTGTAAATGCAGGACGGATAACAACCGGAAGCGGTATCCTTTCAAGGATCTCACGGGCCTCTTCAATGGAGGTTGCAATCTCGCTTTTGGCTGTTTCAATGCCAAGCTTTTCCATTGTCTCTTTGAAGATCTCCCTGTCCTCACCCCGTTCAATGGCATCAAGGTTTACACCAATGACTTTTACATTGTACTTGTCCAAAACGCCGGCTTTTGCAAGCGCCATTGAAAGATTAAGCCCGGTCTGGCCTCCAAGGTTTGGCAAAAGTGCGTCAGGACGCTCTTTTTCAATGATGGTCGTCAGTGAGTTTACATTCAGCGGTTCGATATATGTTACGTCCGCCATGCCGGGGTCAGTCATGATGGTTGCAGGGTTTGAGTTTACAAGTACAATCTTGTATCCCAATTTGCGCAACGCTTTACAGGCCTGTGTCCCTGAATAATCAAA
Source organism: Desulfuromonadales bacterium (assembly GCA_009780995.1). Lineage (GTDB taxonomy): Bacteria > Desulfobacterota > Desulfuromonadia > Geobacterales > DSM-12255 > WQYY01. The sequence goes on along the minus strand of WQYY01000033.1, from coordinate 8,773 downwards.
CTCGCAGGCCTGGCCGATAATAATCGGACCGGAACCAATAATAAGAATCTTTGAGACATCTTCACGTTTTGGCATCGTTAAATCCTTTTCTGTATTTGAATTTTAATCCAACTTTGTGGCCTGACCTTACCTTGGAGTGCGGAAAACGGGAGTCTTACTAAATGCAGAAACTGAAAAAGCCTATTTAGCGCAGGCACTAAATAGGCTTCTGAAATACGAAACTGTATTTTTGCAAACCTTCGCTAACCTCTCAGGGTTACATTAAAGGTATAAATTTGGAAATAAATTATCACCGGAGTTTTTTACAGTCAAGAGATAATTTTGAATTTTATAGCAATTTAACAAACGGTACGGAATTAAAGGGATTCCCGTAGGGAATACCGCTCGGTAGAGGTATAATATCCCTGTATTCGGCATCCCGTCAGGGATGCACCCTCAACAGGATGCAAAAAAGAGAGGCTTCGGCATTTTCTGCCGAGCGATGTATTCCTGACGGAATACAGTTTATGAAATTCATATCTTTATAAACAATCGACTGAATGAAAATTTATGCCATAACCTGCCGTATAATCTGAGCTCACATCAATCCGACTGATTTAGTTTTTGGCAGATTATTCACTTCTTTTTTAATAGATCAGCAAAAGTTCCCATAGTTTTTGGCGCGGTTTCCACCGCATTCCTGAAAGCTGCCATATCATCTTCAGCTTCTCTGGCTGCCCTTTGACTCTCTGCTAAAGAAAGGGATATCCGTCTGTTTCCTTTATCAATACCGTCAACTATTACTTCCACCTCTTCCCCTTCTTTAAGAACCTCTTTTGGATGGGCTATCCTTTTCCCATTTCCCAGCTTGGAGATATGAAGAAGCCCGTCAACTCTTTCTGAAAGAGTTACAAATGCCCCAAAAGTAGCAAGTTTGACAACTTTACCGACATGTGAAGAGCCTTCAGGAAAAAGTTCTTCAACTTTTTCCCATGGGTCAGGCATGGTATCTTTAAGGCTGAATGAGAATTTGTCGTTCTCCCAGTCAACAGTTTTAACAATAACTGAAACTTCTTCCCCAACTGAAAGGATATCGGCAATATTATTTACTTTCGTCCAGGAGATTTCAGAGATTGGGAGAAGCCCTTCTACAGCGCCAACTTTCACAAATGCGCCGAATTTCTGCAATGAAGTTACAACCCCGTTTACTGTTATCCCTGGTTTCAAACTCTCCTTTAACGTTTCTTTTTCTTTTTGAAGCTCTTCTTCCAATATGGCTCTGTGTGACAATATTATATTTCGGCCATTCTCGGCATACTCAACAATTTTAAAAGGGAGCCGTTTCCCTATAAATGATGACGGCTCGGAAACCCTTCTGAGAGCAATTAGAGAGTAAGGGCAAAATCCCCGTAATGCACTGTTAATATTGATTTCGAAACCACCGTTTACTTCTTTTGAAATTAGGCATTCAATGGGAATTCCGGTTTGCCATGCTTCTTCAATTATTGATCTGTCTCCTGCAGCTGCTCCGCCAATCTTGGTTGTAAAGGTAAGTTCCCCTTTTCTGCTCCCTATAAACCATGCAGATACGGTATCTCCGGCTTTCAGAAGCAGTTCTCCATTCTCATTTTGAACCTCTTTTCTGTCCAAAACACCTTCACCTTTTTGCCCCACATCCAGGAAAACCCATTCATTTGTAATATGCAGCACTTTGGCTTTAATCTGGCTCCCAGGTGCTATGCGCTCTGACTTTAACTGACTTGCGGCAAACAGTTCGGCAAAGCTCTCCTCTTTATCTAATTCATCATATTCCATTGGGTTAATAGTCCTTGTTATCTTATTATTTTACTTCGGCTTTTGGCCATATACGGCATTGCTTTCGTTACGTATCGTTTGCGTAGGGGCGCGATTTATCGCGCCCTTGTGTATTGCGGTATTGGGCGCGATAAATCGCGCCCCTACATGTCCCTTTGTCATTATTCCTATTCATCTGGATCCTACTGATGATTTCTCTTCGTCCATGGCCAGTACTTTATTAAAGCCGTTCCAACAATCCGTTCTCTGCTTATAGTCCCTAAAAATCTGCTGTCATATGAATTATCACGGTTATCACCCATGATAAAATACGAGTTTGGCGGAACTGTTACAGGCTTAAAAGTATCTCTTGGATTGTTGACTGCCGGAACAATTGCGTTATCTTTATGAATCGCATAGGGACTGTTATAGAATACATTATTGACATATATGTTTTTTTCTTTTCCTTCTACGATGTCCCCAGGTATTCCAATGATTCTGCTGATTTGATATTTGGATGGAATTTTAACGTTTTTGATAATAACTATTTCTCCGCGTTGCAGAGGTTTTTCAGCGGTTACTTTTCTTGCAAGAATGTAATCTCCCGGAATTAACCGGTTTTCCATATTATCAGAACTGATTTTATATGGTTCGACAATAAAACATCTAAGGAAAACAGCGATAATTACCACTATTACCAATATTAAAGCAGCTATTTTTAACTTATGGCCAAACATATGTTATCTAACCAGCCGTCCAATATTTCTGAATCTGATCGAAGAGTTGTCGCTATCCCACGACCAATATTTTATAAAAGCCTTTCCGAGAATATAATCTTTATTCACAAAACCCCAGAATCTGCTGTCATAGGAGTTATCACGGTTATCACCCATGACAAAATATGAGTTTGGCGGAACCGTGACAGGACCGAAATTATCACGTCTGCATGGCGCATCGCTTGGAGAGTTAAAATTAGATGCGTCATCGTCGGCAGAGCATGCCGATTTTGTGTCAGGATCCTTATGTATGGCATAAGGAATATCATAAGACTTATCATTTACATAAACTTCTTTATTTATAACCTGAATTTTATCTCCGGGGGTTCCAATAACCCTTTTAATAAAATCTTTTTTCTTAAAGTAATTAAGTTTCTGATTTTCTGCATCTTTTGGAAAGAGAAAAACTACTACATCTCCGCGTCTAGGGTTTCTTATTGTAAGTATTTTTCTGTCTACAAAAGGGACTTTAAGCCCATAAATCATCTTATTTACCAATATGTGGTCACCAATAAGGAGGGTATCTTCCATTGAACTTGATGGTATTTTAAAAGCCTGTATAAAAAGCGCTCTTATAATCAGCGCAAGTATTATGGCAATGGCAAGGGATTCAACTGTTTCTCGAAAAGAACTCTTCTTTCTCAGAGGAGTTTCTTCTGTAATGTTTTCGTTTTCTTTATTACTTTCTGATTCTTCTTGCTTAGTTGTGTCTTCCATTTTTTCCTCTTTTAATTTATTGCCTAATCCTCTTGCTGATTATATAATTAGGCAAGTGTATATTAGCCATTTTTTCTATAACATAATTTCTGTCAGCTGAGATAATACCTGAGCTGACAAATAATTAGAATCATATATCATAATGATATCAGTATTGCCTAATCCTATGAGCTATCGTAGGATTAGGCAATGATCCGTAGGGGCGCAGCGCATATTGTGCGCCCGAACCACCCCACCCTTCGGGCACGGAGGGGAATTTAACTCCACACTTCACTCTGCACACTCCACACTATTTTATGCAACATATGACCGAAAGCCGAAGTCATTTAATCTTCTACCTTCAAAATTGCCAAGAACGCTTCCTGCGGAAGTTCAATATTCCCGACGTTCTTCATCCGCTTTTTCCCCTCTTTCTGCTTTTCAAGGAGTTTTCTTTTCCTGGTTATATCACCGCCATAACATTTGGCAAGAACATCTTTTCTAAGGGCTTTGACAGTTTCCCTGGCAATAACTTTATTGCCTATGGCCGCCTGAATTGCCACTTCAAACATCTGCCTCGGAATAAGCTCTTTCATTTTTGAAACCAGTTCCCGCCCTCTGTAATACGCTTTATCCTTATGAATAATAAGGGAAAGCGCATCTACTACTTCAGCGTTAATAAGGATATTCATTCTGACAAGATCGCTCTTGCGGTAATCCAGATGTTCATAATCAAGTGATGCATAACCTTTGCTTATTGATTTTAGCCTGTCATAAAAATCTAAAACTATCTCATTTAATGGTAGTTCATATATTATCATTACCCTTGTGGTGGTAAGATATTTAATCTCGCGTTGTACTCCCCTCTTTTCCTCGCATAGAGCAAGCACTACCCCTACAAATTCGTTGGGCACGTGGATATGCGCCAGAATAAAAGGTTCTTCAATGTAATCAATATTCTGGGGTTCAGGCATTTTTGCAGCGGATTCAATTTCTATGACTTCTGAATCTGTTTTATGTATTTTGTAGACAACTGTCGGAGCGGTTGTAATAAGGTCAAGATTAAACTCGCGCTCAAGCCTCTCCTGTATTATCTCCATATGCAGCAAGCCTAAGAAGCCGCATCTAAAACCAAATCCCAATGCTATTGAAGTTTCAGGCTCATATGTAAAGGAAGAATCATTTAGTTTAAGCTTTGCAAGGGCATCCCTTAACTGCTCGTATTGAGATGTATCTATGGTATAAAGCCCCGAAAAAACCATTGGTTTGACTTCTTTAAATCCTGGAAGAGCTTCTTTACAAGGTTTTGTAGAGAGTGTTACGGCATGGGTTACTGTATCACCAACCTTAGCATCAGCTACTTCTTTTATTCCGGCAATAATAAAGCCTACCTCACCTGCTGAGAGTTTCTGAACTTCCCTCATATCAGGAGCAAAAACACCTATTTTTAATGCTTCATATGTTTTGTTGGTGGAGATTAACAGGATTCTGTCACCTTTTTTAATCTCTCCGTCAAAAATTCTTATAAGAATAATCACCCCTTGGTACTGATCATACCAAGAATCAAAAAGAAGAGCTTTTAAAGGTTTATTTGGATCTCCTGAAGGAGGCGGGATCTTTTTTACAATTTCTTCCAGTATTTCGTGAGTACCTATCCCCTCTTTTGCGCTGGCAAGAACGGCATCATGGGCATCAATACCGATAATTTCCTCAATTTCCTGGACAACCCTTTCAGGTTCTGCAGCAGGAAGATCAATTTTATTAAGGACAGGAAAAACTTCAAGATTGTTATCCAAGGCCAGGTAGACATTTGCCAGAGTTTGGGCTTCAACCCCTTGTGAAGCGTCAACAACCAAAAGCCCCCCTTCACATGCCGCAAGAGATCTGGAGACTTCATATGTAAAATCCACATGGCCTGGGGTGTCTATAAGGTTAAGGATATAGTCATTTCCATTTTTTGCTTTATAGTTAAGACGCACTGTTTGAGCTTTTATTGTTATCCCGCGCTCACGCTCAATATCCATCTTATCTAAAAACTGATCCTGTTTTTCTCTTTCAGATAAAGCTCCGGTATACTCAAGAAGCCGGTCTGCCAAGGTAGATTTTCCATGATCTATATGAGCTATTATGGAGAAATTCCGAATGTTTTTTATTTCCATGAATTCTGTATCTTCTGCCTATTAGTTGTTGTTAGTTTGTAAATTCTTTTATGGCAGAAACGATCTTCTCCATATCTTCTGTTTTCAAATAAGGGTGCATAGGGAGGCTCATCACTTTTTTCGCTACAGATTCTGATACAGGGAAACTCCCCTCCCCTTTATTTAACATTGAAAATGCCGGCTGCATGTTCAACGGAATAGGATAATGAACTGCAGTTGGTATCCCTTTTTCCTGTAAAAATTTTTGTAATTCATCCCTGTTTTCCACTTGTATAGTGTACTGGGCATATACACTCTTATTGAATGACTCAATATAAGGTGTGACAATGGCTGGAACGGCTTTTTTGAAAAGTTCGCTGTATTCTCCCCCTATCCTTGATCTTGCCTCAATTTCATCTGAGAATATCTGGAGTTTCGAAAGTAAGACAGCGGCCTGAATAGTATCGAATCTGCCGTTTATTCCTATCATTGGATGGTTATAACGTCTGTCTTGGCCATGATTCATAACCTGGCGCATTTTTAGAGCCAGAGCATCATCATCGGTAAAGCAAGCGCCACCGTCTCCATAGCAGCCAAGAGGTTTTGACGGGAAAAAGCTTGTGCAGCCTATTGTTGAAAGAGCGCAGGATTTTTTCCCTTTATATGTTGCTCCGAAGCTTTGGCAGGCATCTTCTATTACAGGTATTGACCCTGCGATCTCGTTAATTCTGTCCATATCCGCGCACTGCCCGTAAAGGCTTACAGGCATAATAGCTTTTGTTTTTGGTGTGATTGCCTTTTTTATAAGCTCCGGATCAATATTATATGTTTTAGAATCAATATCTACAAAAACAGGAGTTGCTCCAAGAAGGGCTATGACTTCTCCTGTGGAGATAAATGTGAAAGGTGTTGTAATTACTTCATCTCCCGGTTTTATCCCAAGAGCCATTAAAGCTACCAATAGCGCATCAGTTCCGCTGCTGACGGTTATACAGTGCTTTACACCGACATGTTCCGCAAGCTTGCTTTCGAGCTCCCCTATTTCAGGCCCTAAAATATATTGATTATGCTTAAGAACTGCTGCAATTCTCTTTTCCAGGTCAGGTAAGATGTGTTCCTGCTGTTTTTTAAGATCAATAAACGGTATCTGGCTCATTGTTTTCTCCTTAAAATCTGTAAAATTTGGAATTTATTCCGAAGTATCAAGAGGAAGAGTTGTCTGATCCAACTGAATTTCAGAGTCATCAAGTTCCTGTATCTCCTTAAGAGTTGGTAAGGCTGCTAAATCTTTTAAACTGAAAACTTCCATAAATTCTTTGGTCGTCCCATAAATGAGAGGCTTTCCGGGAATATCTTTTTTACCGAGGATTCTTATAAGCTTTTTATCAAGAAGATTTTTAAGTATACCACCGGAATCTACACCTCGCAGATATTCTATTTCTCCCCTTGTTACAGGTTGGCGATATGCAATGATAGCCAGGGTTTCCATTGAAGAAGGTGAAAATTTGGGAGGTTTTGTCCGTTTCATCCGCCTTATGTAGTCGGCATTTTCTGTTTTACTTCGTAATTGGTAACCGCCTGCTATTTCAATAATTTCAATCCCTCTGGAATTTTCTTCTTTGTAATCATTGATAAGCTCTGAAAGAGCAGATTTTATTTCGTCTCTTTCAAATTCATCAAGAATGGTACAAAAACGGTCAACAGAGACCGGGGTTTCTGAAACAAATAAAATACTCTCCAGCACCCCCTTAAGCACGATAGGTATCAATGCCATCCTCCATAGCCAATTCGGAATCTACAGGAAGAACTGTTGGTTTAACCCAGATTGTACCATATGTTTCTATCTGGGTAAGACGTATAAGTTTAAGCCGGCATAGCTCAAGAATCGCTAGAAACGTTGCTACAATAAACTCCCTTGTCAAATTTCCCAAAAAAAGTTCCTCAAACTCAAGATACTCTTTACCTGTGAGATACTCAAGAATATCAGAGATTCGGTCAGAAATACTTATATTTTCCGAACCTACTTCGTGAAAACTCTCTTCAGGGATTTTTGAAAGTATTCTTTTGAATGCATTGACAAGTTCAAATATCTCTACTTCAATTGGTTCGTTAGTCTCTGTTACTTCGGTATTTGCCGGGAAAAAGTCTCTCTTAAAAACATCTCGCTGCAGAAGATTTCTTGAATAAAGTTCTTTCGCAGCCTCTCTGTATTTTTCATATTCCAGAAGCCGTCTTACAAGTTCTGCTCTTGGATCTTCAACTGTTTCTTCCTCTCCTTCGTCAAGGGATATTGAAGGGAGCAACATCTGCGATTTGATCTGGATCAGAGTCGACGCCATAACAAGAAACTCTCCGGCAACGTCAAGATTAAGCTCTCTCATAACATCAATATAATCAAGGTATTGCTTGGAGATTTCAGCCATAGGGATATTGTAAATATCAAGCTCATTTTTTTTAATAAGATGCAAGAGTAAATCTAGCGGCCCTTCAAAAGCCTCAGTCTTCACAAAATAAGCTATACTATCTTCTGACGGGAAGAGTTGACTGTCCTCTGCCATTAAATTTTCAGAGCCTCACGTACATCAGCCATTGTTTCTGATGCGTGTAAGGAAGCTTTTTTATTCCCTTCATGAAGTATATCTTTAACTATTGAGTCTGAAGTAGCTAATTTTTCACGTTTTTCTCTGAATGGGGCAAGTGCGTTCACTATTGCCTCTGCCTGTATCTTTTTACAATCAACGCAACCCAGCTCGGCAGATCTGCAAGCCGGTTCAATCTCTGCGATTTCTGCATCGGAAAGATAAAGCTTGTTTAAAGAGAATGCCACGCACCTGTCAGGCTCACCCGGATCAGAACGGCGTGGCCTCAGAGTATCAGTAACCATTGACATAACTTTTTTCTTTGTCTCTTCTGAGGATTCTGAAAGAAAAATAGCATTCCCGTAAGATTTACTCATTTTTCTTCCGTCAAGCCCCTGCAGTTTGGGAGTTTCTGTTAAGAGAGCCGCCGGCTCAGGAAAGACTTCTCCATAAAGATAATTGAATCTTCTGGCTATCTCCCTGGCTAGTTCCATATGGGGAAGTTGATCATGCCCAACCGGAACTCTAGCTGCTTTATAAAGGAGGATATCCGCCGCCATAAGAACAGGATAGCCAAGGAAACCAAATGTTGACAGGTCTTTAGTTGACAGATTTTCCTGCATCTCTTTATATGTAGGATTCCGTTCCAGCCATGATACAGGCGTAACCATGGAGAGTACCAAGTTAAGCTCGGCATGTTCATGAACCGCACTTTGCGTAAATATAACACTTTTTTCAGGATCCATACCAAAGGCAAGCCAATCAAGAACCATATCTTTAATGTTTGCGCGTATATTATCAGTGCTTGCAT
>WQYY01000032.1 GCA_009780995.1 Desulfuromonadales bacterium | reverse complement strand
TACTTCTGCCGGGCCAAACATATGGCTTATTATGATGTTTGATGTTGAAAAAACGATAATTGAAGATATCTGCAATAAAAAAAACTGAACGCCTAAACCGAGTAATTCACCTGTATATTCAAATTTTACTGCTGAAAATTTTGGTTTAAGATAATCATAATGTTTAAAAACAACAGGGTACGCTAGTACTAAAGCTATAACTGGAGTCGCGGAAAATGCAGCGGCAACCTTGATCAATGAAGGCTCTACAGTTCTGGTCATAACCCAGATTATTATATATGAAAACAGAGCAGCTATAACTCCTAACGAATCATTTAAAGCGGATCTCTGGTCAGCTAACAGGATAATTCCGATAAATTTGAAAATAAACTGAAGGCAAAAAAAGCAGATAACAATAACAGCTGTTATTCCTAACTCATTTTTCATTTCAGAGGGGGCGTTAAGAAGCCGTGACCAATCTAACCAATTATTTACTAAAAGAAAAAGTACAAAACATATGCCCATTATAATAGTTAATATGGCAAATGTAGTACTCACATAAATCCTGGCTTTTTCCCTGTCGCCTGTTGCCAGGCTTTCCGCCAGTTTATTTCTTAAGCCGTTTGAGAGGCCGATATCAAAAAGATTGATCCAGGTAAGAATGGTGCTTAAAGTTAGCCAGATACCATACTGCATTGTATCTAAGTAATGAAGAGTCAGAGGCACAAGTAAAAATGAAATACCTACACTTATACCCTTTAATATCATTGACCATAGTATATTGGTTCTTACTTTAACAGAACGGGTATTAGTTGAGGTAAAATATTCTTTAATTTTCATATTTAGATAAAACCCTATTTATCACATTCCATACAGAGTCAACGGAAACCTTATCTATACAAGGCGCCTTATCAGAGCTTTTAATATAATATTTACATTTCCAGTTGCACCCAAAACAGTCCATAAGAGCTACGGCCGGCTCAGGCAGTGGGCTATCAGCTTTTTTCTCAATCTTGTAAGGCACAAATCTTTCATAATGCCCTCCCCCCAGTATACATACTGATGGAACGCCTACAGCAGCGGCAATATGGATAGCGCTTGTTTCATTTGCAATTAAAAATTTGGCCCCTTTTATTACTGAAATAAGCTCTAAGATAGATGTTTTTCCTGTTAAATCCGTTATCTTACAAGGAATTATGGAAGAGAGTTTTTCTCCTAAATTCTCTTCACCGGGACCACCACAAATAACGATATCCCACTCTGTCAGCTTCTTCATTCTTACCGCAATATCTGCAAAATTTTCTATATTCCACTGCCTCCATGTAACAGCAGCCCCAGGGAAAATTACAAAATAATCTGAATTTAATTTAAATTCCGAATTATTTATCGAAGATGACGGAATTATAGGAATGTCCGCTTTAAACTCTTTAAGGCCAAGATATCGTATAAACTCTGCATTACGGATCAGCTCCATTTTAAGTTCGACATCAGAAGGAACAAGTTTTGTGTACCACTTATCGATTATCTTTTTCTGTATAACAGAAATATTACTGTCATCGCCATCATAACCTATACGTTCTTTAGCTCCTGAAGCCCGTATTATTGAATCTCCTACGGAAAATTCTCTTGAAAATGTGGGTTGAATAGCTATATCAAAACCATATTTTTTTATCTTATATAAAAATTTAATCCTATAAAAAGGATTTCTGATCATTTTTTTTCTATTAACAGGATAGACATTATCAAAATAAGTCAAAGTTTCAGCAAGCAGTAGATTAATCTCGTTAACTACAACTGTTATAGTATATTCTTTCTCAGGATACAGCTCTCTTAATGTTTTTGCAGAATCAAGCCAGAGAATAAAATCTCCTATAGCATCTACTCTTACTACAAGAACATTTTTTTTCTCAGATCTAGACTTAGATGCCGTAAACAGCAATAGAACTGAATCAAATAAATAAAAAAGAGTTGTTTTAAAAAAAGTAATTATCATTTTGTCTCATAGTAACTTCGGCTTTTGGCTATATGCTGCATTGTCTCGCTGTATATTGGGCTGTAGGGGTCGGCGTCCTCGACGACCCATGTTGCCAATTTTAGCCCGACAGGGCTTGATTTTCATAACCGCAGGTCAACGACCTGCGGTTAAACAATCCAGCCATGCACCTGCCTGAAAGGCAGGACTTCTCTCAATCTTTCATTGTATCAAGCTCATAAAGTTCTGCCTTTCAGGCAGATATTCTATTTATCTGCTTCCGCAGGCCAACGGCCTGCGGTTATGAAAATTTGGCTTTTCAAGCCCCATACGCATTTTATTTCAGGACGCCCAGTGTACGTCCCCTACATACTTTAACAAAACATTTTCGTGTTTTTCGCGTCTTTAGCGGTTCAATATGCAGGCAGCAGGTTGCCACCCCTGCATTCAACGCACTCTCATCTCATTATTGCTACACAGTTGTAACAGAAAAACAGTTGACTTTATAATACTTACAATATATTTATTTTCAATGTTTCCTCGTTAGAATGAGGCGTTTACACAAACATAGGCTACTGCCCGGAAACGTCGAAAGACGCCAATGGGTAGACCAGGTATTGTCGGCTTAAGGCTTTACCTAAGGTAGCTGGTTTTTATAACCTACGTTGTGTTCTGCCAAAAGCCTACGAGAGGGGGAATCAAGCCATAGTACTGTTCAAAGGCTACAGCCCCCCTGTAGCCTTTTTTATTTTCCAGACCAAATCAAAAGTAGATGAAACGATATGAAACTTCTGGCTCAACAAAATATAAACTTAAAAGTAAAAGTAAACATCTGGGATATCATTGCCTTCCTCCTTGTAATAGGGATAATAACCGCATTCGCATGGGGAAGCAAGCAGATGACAGTCCATTATACCCCGGGACAAGAGGTTGAGCTTTCCCTTAATCCGCTCAATCTGCCTATGTATGCCCTAAGGAGCGTTCTCAGAATGGGAGCAGCTCTTATATTTTCTCTTATTTTTACCTTTACATACGCAACTCTGGCAGCAAAAAACAAGCGCGCAGAAGCAATAATGATACCGGTTTTAGATGTGCTTCAGTCAGTACCGATTCTTGGATTTCTTTCTATAACAGTAACAGGTTTTATCGCACTCTTTCCGGGACGTCTTCTTGGAGTAGAAGCCGCTTCTATCTTTGCAATATTTACTTCTCAGGCATGGAATATGGCGTTCAGCTTTTACCAATCCCTCCGCATTGTCCCGAAAGAGCTTGAAGAAGCGTCAGTACTTTTTGGTTTATCCCCATGGCAGCGCTTTTGGCGTCTTGAAGCCCCTTTTGCCACACCAAACCTTATATGGAATACCATGATGTCGGTTTCAGGGGGTTGGTTTTTCGTTGTGGCTTCCGAAGCAATAACCGTGGGCAAAACATCAGTAACCCTGCCGGGAATAGGCTCATATGTGGCCCAGGCTATTGAGCAGAAAAATCTCCATGCAATAGGCTGGGCTCTTTTAACCATGCTGGTTGTTATACTGATTTACGATCAAATTCTGTTCAGGCCCCTTGTAGCCTGGGCAGAAAAATTCAAATTTGAAATGACAGAAAGTCAGGATACGCCTAAATCATGGGTTTTGCTCGTTTTTAAAAGAACGGCCTTATTTCAAATAATTACGGCATTTTTCTACAAAACCTGGTCAAAAGTTATAGATGCTTTTCCAAAGTTTAGCAAGCCGTCTAAAAGCTTGAAACCAGAAAAAGCGGTAAATAATATAATCAGAACTGTCATATATTACCTTTTTTTATTTGCAGCTATATTGGCTGTTTTATACCTGATACCTCATTTCATACTAAAGGGTGTTGAGCATGAAGAGATTATAAAAGTCTTTTTTTTGGGCTTATTAACCCTTTTAAGAGTGATAATCTTACTGCTACTGGCCTGTATTATATGGGTCCCAATTGGTGTAATGATAGGGCTTCACCCTAAATGGTCAACTAAAATACAGCCTTTAGCCCAATTTCTTGCCGCGTTTCCTGCGAATCTTCTTTTTCCTATAGCAGTATTTTTCATGGTGAGGTACAGGCTTTCACCTGAAATATGGACTGCTCCTTTAATGATTCTTGGTACTCAGTGGTATATTCTGTTTAATGTTATTGCCGGCGCAGCCGCAATACCAACTGATATGAGGGAAGCTGCCGAAAGTTTTGGTTTAAACGGGTGGAAACTCTGGCAACGCCTTTTGCTGCCGGCTATATTTCCCGCTTTACTGACCGGTATTATAACGGCTTCAGGAGGCACATGGAATGCCAGTATAGTGGCGGAAGTTGTAAGCTGGGGGAGCGTAAAACTTTCCGCTACCGGCCTCGGTTCTTATATTGCCAGATGGTCTGAAAAAGGGGATTATCCTCATATAATCCTTGGAATTGTTGTAATGAGCATATATGTAGTATTTATCAACCGTTTTTTCTGGCGTAAATTATATACAATATGCCAGACAAAATTTAGACTGGATTAATTCAGCTAGAGAGCGGCAAAGGAAGCGATTATGGAAAACAAGAATTCAGCAAAAATTCTTTTACAACTTTCAAATATAAAGAAAACTTACAAAAAAAGTGAAGAAGATGAACATCTTGTTCTTGACGGCGTTAATCTTACAATCTCTGAAGGTGAAATAGTCGCCTTATTGGGACGCTCAGGATCAGGTAAATCAACACTTCTAAGGATTATTTCAGGCCTTGCAAAACAGACAAGCGGTGAAGCAATCTATTGTGACGAACCTGTTAACGGCCCTGTAAACGGAATTGCCATGGTATTCCAGACATTTGCCCTCTTCCCGTGGCTTACTGTTCTTGAAAACGTGGAATTAGGACTTGAAGCTAAGAAAGTGCCGGAGGACGAGAGAAGAAGAAGAGCCCTTGCCGCAATAGATTTAATAGGGCTTGATGGATTTGAATCAGCCTATCCAAAAGAGCTGTCAGGAGGCATGAGGCAGCGTGTGGGCTTTGCCCGCGCTTTAGTGGTAGAACCGACTCTGCTTTTAATGGACGAAGCCTTTTCAGCTCTTGATGTCCTTACCGCTGAAACACTGAGAACAGACCTTATAGATCTATGGCAGGAAAAACGTATCCCAACAAAAGGGATACTGCTTGTATCTCACAATATCGAAGAAGCCGTACTTCTTGCAGACCGGATAACTATACTTGGAAGTAACCCCGGGAAGATAATAGCAGAAATGTCAATATCCCTTCCCCAGCCTCGGGATAGGGAAGCAGCGGCATTCAGGCAGATAGTTGATGAAGTATATGCAATAATGACAAAGAGGCCAAGAGGAACCAAAATGGAAGCAGTCCCCCTCTCCTACAGGCTTCCTTATGCTCATGTCACACAACTTGCAGGTCTGTTGGAAGCTCTGGAAGCAGAGCCATACTCAGGTAAGGCAGACCTTCCTGAATTAGCGGACCAGATGGGATTCGGAGTTGACCAACTATTCCCTCTTCTTGAAGCCCTTGATATTCTGGGATTTACATATACAGAAAAAGGGGACGCGGAACTTACCGCAGCCGGAAAAGAGTTTGTAAATTCTGATATCCTCAAACGGAAAATTATATTTGCCGACCATTTGAAAAAACATGTTTCCCTTGCCGACCATATAAAAAGAGTTCTTGATGAACGTCCGGGAAATAAAGCGAAAGAAGACCGTTTTCTGACGGAACTGGAAGACTATTTCAGCGAAGAAGAGGCAGAAAAGGTTTTACAGGTAGCTATTGAGTGGGGACGGTATGCGGAGCTCTTTGCTTATGATGAAAGCGCCGGAATTTTAAGCCTTGAAAACCCTGAGAGTGTTGAAAATGACGAATAGCCCAACCATATCACAGGAAAATAACAGACTGAAACAGAAGGCTGCGCGATCTTCCGTTATTTCAAATTCCCTTCTCGTTGTTCTTAAACTCACTGTAGGGATTATTTCAGGCTCTGTCTCAATCCTTTCAGAAGCTATACATTCAGGAATTGATCTGATCGCGTCAGGAATTGATCTGTACAGCGTAAAAGAATCAGGTAAACCGGCTGATGCAGAGCATAATTTCGGGCATGGAAAAATAGAAAATGTTGCAGGAACAATTGAGGCGTTATTAATCTTTATTGCCGCGATTTATATTATTTACGCAGCTATTATCAAACTTATAAATGGTAACATTGAGATCGGACATTTGGGACTTGGTACGGCAATTATGGCCGTTTCCGCTTTAGTGAATTACTTTGTATCAAGAAACCTTATGAAAGTTGCGATCAAGACGGACTCTATCGCCCTTGAAGCTGATGCACTCCATTTACGTACAGATGTATTTACATCTTTGGGTGTATTTATCGGGCTTATTTTAATAAAGATAACAGGTATTCATCTGTTTGACCCGATTATCGCAATTCTTGTAGCAGCCATGATAATAAAAGCCGCATGGGACCTTACAAAAAACTCTTTTTTCAATATTCTTGATGTAAAACTTTCAAACGAAGAAGAAGAGATTATCCGTAATATAATGAACAACTTTACAGGTAAATTTCATCAATATCATAAATTAAGAACCCGTAAATCTGGGTATAACAGGCATATTGACCTTCATATCATTGTACCGCCCAAAATGACTGTCGAAGAAGGGCACAGTCTCAGCCACGAAATATCTGACGCAATAAAAGAGAAATTGCCGTATAGCCACGTGCTTATTCATGTAGAACCATGTAACCATGAATGTGATGATTGCAAGTCTGTCTGTGAGCGTCCCGCGATTAAACAGGGAGACAGTTACTCCTGAAAGGCTTCCAGCTCCTTAACCAGCTCAATTACCTTATCCACAACAACTTTTTCAATCATCTCACCCTTTTTCGCGGAAGCTTTTGAAGGGTCGCCCCACACGCCGCCGGGCCAGAATTTTCTTTTATTCTTTACAAGAATACCAACGGGAAATGATGGCATTTCAGGAATTCCTTCGCCTTTAACAAGATGAGGGTGAGTGTGAAGTATTCTGGAAGTCTCTATCTCTCCCGCATGAGAATCATTGGGAGTCTCTACAATGTTTCTCCCCTCTTCCTTTGCGAGCTCATACTCTGTAACTACAGCAATTTTAATCCCTTCAAGCTCAAGAAGAAGCTCCTCTCCTGCATCCTGTAAAGCCATACGGTGGGACCCGCCTGCATGACCTGTTAATACAAGAAAATTCTTCAGACCTATTCTGTTTGAAGACCTTATAATATCCTTTAAAAGGGATTTTAGCGTAGCTGTAGAAATTGAAATAGTACCGGGGTGACATGATGTAGAACGGCAAGAACCATAATGAACAGGTGGAGCAACAAAGATAGGAATCCTTTCAGCCACCTTTTTACCAACTTCATAAGCCTGAATAGTGTCTGTAGAAAGAGGAAGGTGGCTTCCATGCTCTTCAACAGAACCAAACGGAATAAAAAGAGTTTGAGTCCTTTTCAGCCTCTCTTCAAACTCCTTCATACTGAGCTCTTCTATAAGCATAAATCCTCCGGCTTTACAACACCCCCAAAAACTTGTGCATTTGCGGAATAACTCTCACATCTGAAAGCTTTGTTAAAGCTGTCTCCTGCAACGCCATTAGTTGTAAAGGGGCTATTCTCAAATTCAGATTTTCTCCGGTCTCAGGCTGGATAATAAAAGGGATATTCCTGTCAGCTTCTGCGACAATTCCGGCGGCACGCTCAACTTCACTCTTTTCAGTTTTTGCATTAACAACAATTTTAACTGAACAGTCTATATTTCTCGCAAGAGAAATAAACCGCTGATGCGCTTCCCAAAGATCATTTTCACCGGAAGTTGAAGGGAGTTTTATATCCATGCTGATATGGTCAATATGCTGAATTATTGTAGAGAGAGGCTCATATAACAGGCCATTTGTTTCAAGATGAATCGGAAGAAGCTTTTTAAGAGCCGGAAGCCAGTTACCAAGCAGTTCCCCATGCAACAGAGGCTCGCCGCCAGTAACACTTATTGAGTGATGGAGGCCCTGCCAGCCAGTACACCATTTTTTTATATGTTCGGTTACTTCTGTAAAATCAACAGGTATAGGGATTTGAATAAACTCACCACTGCCAGGGACCTTTTCTAAAAAACAGTTACCATCAGTTGATTCAACTTGAGTATCGCAGTAAAGACAATCCAGATTGCACCCGATAAACCTTACAAATATCTGGCGCCTGCCCACATGTACACCTTCTCCCTGAACAGAAGAGAATATTTCGCTGATCCTGGTGGAATCATTACTCATAATAGCTTGCGGAAGCGAAATCAGATTCCCACACAGTAATTATATCAACTCTGATATTCTCATTATTTAACTTCTTGGAGAGCTCTTTATGGATATGTTTTGCGATATTTTCCGAAGACGGGGAAAGGCCTGAAAAAACCTGAAGTTCATTAAGATATTTATGGTCGAGAGCATTTAAAATATTATTGGTTTCAGTTTTTAACGTCTTAAAATCTATACAAAGCCCTGCTTTATCAAGATCCTTAGCTATTACCTGCACTTCGACTTTCCAGTTATGACCGTGGAGGTTCTCACACTCCCCCTGATAGTGGTTAAGGTTATGAGCGGCAGCAAATGAAGAGATAACTTTCAGCTTATACATGTTTAATGTCCTTCTTTTCTTGGAAATTTTATCTATTTATAAAATCTTACCATACAGTTAAAATTTTTCGTACAAAGAATATTTCATAAACAGATAGAGCATTCTTGCCTAATTGTATAAGCAATAATAGGATTAGGCAATGACGATATTATTATAATATATAACTTATATTATCTATCAGCTCAGGTATTACCTGGGCTAACATAAATATACGTATCAAGTAAACCTTTAAAGCATTATTGCCTAATCGTATAAACAGTAAGAGGATTAGGCAATAAATATCTTACCCATATTTTGCTACGTTTGGAACAATTTATTTGCGTTTGGTTCGGGCAATCGCACTACGATAGGCTCCAAGCTCCACGTTCATCATAATTTCAAACGTCATCTCGCGCTGCGCACGTTCGTAAGCACCGTCACGCAATTTCGCAGCCTGCAGCGGCGAAGAGACTAATGCCCGAATGGCTTCACTCAACGCTTCAGCATCTTCCGGCGCACACAACACACCAGTTTCGCCATCGGTAATCATCTCAGGCAAACCGCCAACACGGGTGGCAATAATGTTACGCCGCATTAGTGCAGCTTGCGCTACCAATCGCGTCTGTGCCTCGGTGCGAATAGAAGCAATCACAACAATGTCCGTCAATGCCAAATAGCGCTCAATATCGTCATGATAGCCGAGAAAAAGAATCTCCCGCCTAAGCGCATCGCCAGCAGCCTGAAAAACCTCTTCACGATACGCCGCCTCCGATGTCGTGGCCTCACCAATTTGAATAAATACCAACGGCGGCAGATTTCCCGGGTTTTTCAATAATATGCGTGCTGCCTCGACAAAATAACGCTGGCCTTTATCGGACCGTATCATTCCAATGTTAGCAATTACCGTTCGGTTGTCGTCGATACCCAGCGTCTTCCGCAAATCGCCGATATCAACATTAGGATTAAATCGCACCGGATCAACACCGGCTGGTATTACCGTAATCCATTCAGGACGCACCAACCGTTGCGCTACCAACATTTCGCGGATTTTTCCCGCCGTCACTAACACACCGTGATTACCATGCCGCCAAATAAAACCATGCAATCCCCTATCCTTGATCGGATTCGTAATGTGGCGGCTGCGAACCACCGTCACCGATGTCAGCCATTTGGCGTATGCGCCGTAAAAACTGTCGCGGCTCCCGTGGCAATCAAGCAGGTCGATACGTTCACGTTTCAAAAAACGCAACAAGGCGATCAAGGTTGGAGGATGCAGATGTACCTGCCACCGCATTGGTAAGGTGAATGTCGGTAACCCCCGTTTTTCTGCCTGCTCCAGAATTTTTGATCCCGGACGGGCAATAATCGTAGTCGGATAGCCGTGCGCATTTAGCCATTCCGTCTGCTCGACAATACGCAGTTCCTGACCGCCCCAATTCATAGAAGATTCTATATGAGCAATACGAGCCCCTGTCATACCCCTTAATACCTCACAACATCTGCCGGCCCATGCTGTACAGCGCGCATATATTTAATAGCCGGTTTACCAAAGACCATAACATAGCCAAATATATGATCTTCCGGTATCTTCAGCCATTCACGGCTTTCAGTCACTGCGGAATTTATCGCATAAGTCGCAAGGCCGTCCCATACTGTGCCAACACCTTTTGCCTGGGCATAAAGCTCAAAATAAGAAAGACTTATCATACAATCAGGGACTGCGCATGGCGCATTAGCTGGAGCTGTAGCAATAAGCATATGGGGAGCCCCTCTGAAAAGAACATCAACTCCTTTATCCTCCCAGAGATTATACACAGATATGAAAAAATCAAACCTTGATTCCAGCCCTTTTTCTTTAAGCCGCCCGGCCAGTTGACCATTATTAATGAGTTCACCTAATTTTTCTAAAAGCCTTTTCTTAAACTCCATAAATTTCTGCATATCATCAACAACAGTAAAACGTACTTGCCGGAAATTAACCCCTGTAGGCGCCTGCCACGCAACATCAAGCAGTTCCTGAATGAGCTCTTTAGGAAGATCTTCTTGTTCATACTGGCGGAAAGAGCGTCTCCCCCTTATTAACGTCTCAAGCTGCAAAGGATCAGGGTAATTACCAGCTAAATTAAGGCTGTTCTCAGGTTGTAATCCCAATATAGAAACCGCCGCTGTGGGACAAATCGTAAGACAGTGCTGGCACTTATAACATGAAGCCTCTGCTTCAGCCGGAACAAAGGGATAATCACCCATCTCTATAATTCTGGCAGGGCAGTCTGCAACACAACTTCTGCATTTTGTACAAAGTTTAGAATCTACTTTAAAATAAATCATTTTATTCTCCATTCTTAAAGTTATGATTTCATTATTTTATGTAACTAATCCAGTGTTTTCTTATAAAACTTTACTGCAATAGTCATAACTATAGCGGTAAAAACCATCATAGGCCAAATATTTGGCCAGAGATCGCTGAAGCTGCTCCCTTTAAGGAAAATCCCACGTACAAGCCTGTTAAAATATGTAAGTGGCAGTATAGAACCGATATACTGGGCCCATTTCGGCATACCTAAAAAAGGAAACATAAATCCGGATATCAGAATGTTAGGTAAAAAATAGAACATCGTAAGCTGCATAGCCTGCAACTGGTTTCCCGCAATAGAAGAGAGCATTATCCCGACTGTGAGATTTGCGGCAACAAAAAGTAATACGACAAAGTAAAGTAGCAATATATTCCCGAAAAAGGGGAGTCTGAACAGCAGAAGCGCTACAAGCAGTATTATTGTTGCCTGAATAAGTCCAATAGCGATATAAGGAACGATTTTCCCTGTCATAATTTCCAGAGGCCGGACAGGCATTGCCAGAAGGTTCTCCATTGTTCCCCGTTCACGCTCTCTTGTAATCGCCAGACCTGTCATAAGTACCATCATCATAGTAAGTATAACCCCCATAAGGCCTGGCACAATATTATACTGGTTAATCGCTTCAGGATTATAAAGACGATGAACACGTACTTCAAACGGAGCGCTTTTACCGGCAAGAAACGCAAGAGAACCTGTAAGATCCCTAGTCACCACCGAAGAAGGCAGCTGCATTACCGCAGCAAGAGCCATTGCTGTCGCTGTAGGATCAGTCGCATCAGCTTCAACAAGAATCGACGGATATTCTCCTCTTATCACTCTTTTTGTAAAATTTGTCGGAATATTTACCACAAACAGAACTTTTCCTCTTGATAAAGCAGCTTTACCAGCCTCTTCATTAGGGAGGTTAGCGACAAACTTGAAGTAGCCGGACTGCTCCATGGCGGAAATGATCGTTCTTGTCATTACACTGCTGTCATTGCTTATTATGGCAGTAGGCATATTCTTTGGGTCTGTATTTATAACATATCCGAAAAGCACCAGTTGAAGAACAGGGATTGCCACTATCATTGCAAAGGTAATGCGGTCTCTTTTAAGTTGCAGGAACTCTTTGATAACAATGCTCCACCATCTTGAAAAAGAAAAACCTGTGAACCGTTTCATTCCTGTTTCCCCGGAAAAATTAATTACTATCAGCCTGCTTCATCAGATGTATAAAGATATCTTCAAGGCCTGTATCCGCCTCTTCAACTTCTAAACCGTATTCTGAGGCAGCAGCCTGAAGACTTTGCCTCAATAAATCTTTATCCAAACCGCTTACATGCATCATTGTACCGAACAGAACAGTCTGTTGAACACCCGGAGCAGACTCGATTCTTTCCATAGCTTTAGAAAGATTCGTGCCCTTTAGGATAAAGGTGGAGAGCCCCTGACTTGCGATAACCTCGTCTGCCGCTCCCTGAGCCAGCAATTTACCGTAAGCGATATAGGCCACTTTATGGCATCTTTCAGCTTCGTCCATGTAATGTGTACTTACAAGAACAGATATCCCTTTTGCCGCAAGTCTGTGAAGCTCCTCCCAGAAATCCCGTCTGGCCGAAGGATCAACCCCAGCCGTGGGCTCGTCCAAAAGAAGAAGGTCAGGTTTATGAAGCATTGAAGCAGCTAAAGCCAGCCGCTGTTTCCACCCGCCTGAAAGGGAGCCAGTAAGTTGATTTGCCCTGTCTGAAAGGCCGAGAGTTTCCAAAGTTTCGTTAATAATCTGGGAGCGGCCCAGCATACTGTACATTCTCGCGACAAAATCCAGATTTTCGCGGATAGTCAGGTCGTCCCAGTAAGAGAATTTTTGTGTCATATACCCGACATGACGTTTTATCTCCGCGCTCTCTTTTAAAATATCATATCCAAGGCAGGTCCCGCTGCCGGAATCAGGCGTAAGAAGACCGCACATCATACGGATTGTAGTGGTTTTACCGCTTCCGTTTGGCCCGAGGAAACCGTATATCTCCCCTTTTTTAACCTGTAGCGACACATCTTTTACAACATGCTTTGGCCCAAAGAATTTATTGAGGTTTATTACATTGATAGCAAGATCATCACTCATTTGAGACGAACCACAACAGGCTGTCCGGGGTGGAGCTGAGTAGCTGTTGACACTGTTATTGGGTGAGCTTCTATCATATAAACGAGCTTTGATCTGGTCTCGTTGCTGTATATAACCGGCGGCGTATATTCTGCCTGAGTTGATATATATGTAACTTTCGCGGGAATATCTGAACGGTTGTTGTCAGAACGTATTGTTACTTCATTTCCTATCGCTATTTTGGATAGCGCAGGCTCCGGTACGAAAAAACGTACTTTTATATTTTCGGGCGGAAGTATGTTCACAACCGGCATACCGGCCCCTACCCATTCCCCTACCCTGTATATTGTGTCAAAAACAAGACCTGAAACATTTGAAACAACTCGTTTCTGATTCACCTTCCATTTCGCCTGATCCAATGTAGCTTTGGCCGCTCCGACATTCGCGCTTTGAGCTTTTATCTGCTCGTTTCTAGCGGCAAGCTCAGCAACCTGCAACTGGTGTTTAAGCTCACGGACTTTTCCAGAATCAGAGTCAGCAGTCGCCCTGGTTGAATCAAGCTGGGCTTTTGGAATGACCCCCTTCATATACAAACTTGAATCTCTTTTAAGATTGATTTGGGAGAGTTTTTCATATGCAAGAGCCTGGGAAAGCTGGGATTTTATAACATCTATCTCCTGTGCCCTCTTGCCTGTCATCATATCTTCAAGTGTTGCTTCTGAAGATGCCACTTGCTCAGATGCCTGACGCTGGCCAGCTTGCTCATTTTCCGATTCAAGGATAAAGAGAGGCGAATTAGCGGTAACCTGCTCGCCACGCTGTACAAAAAGACGATCCAAACGCCCTGATTGGGAGGAAGAGACATAAATAAAATCCCCTTCAACGTATCCCTGAAAAGAGTTGGGATCGTTCTTTGAACAGCCTGATATGGCAATAGCAAATAACAGGGCAACAGCCAGGAGTATTTCCCATCTTATTTTGAAGCAAGGCTTTACCATAAAATCTCCGTTAATTATCTATATTCATACAATTAGGCAATTATTTTTTAAACTGTCTTTATGCCATAATTCTTATGAGCTGAGGTAATACCTGAGCTAATAAGTAACACTGTGTGCTAAATTTATGTCTGATTGTATGAATACTAATACAATTAGGCAATTTTACGTGCCCAATGGCGCAAGCAGTCATTGCGGCCTCCGAGCCGCAATCCCCTGCTACTGGGAGATTGCGGGTTAAACCCGCAATGACGGTAGTGTCCCTTACGAAAAACTTTGTGCCCTTTGTGGTTAATGTTTTTAATCATGCAATTGAAGCAAGAATCGGCCCCCAAACCCTTAACGCCAAGTCTTGAAACTCCTTATCTAAAGGCTCTTCATCATCATAAATACGTTTTACATACGGATCTGAAGCTTCTCCTTTATGCCATTCCGAACCATACCATTTTTTTTGCGCGTCATTTATAGCATTTTTGCTCTTTTTATCGTCAAGTGCCTTTTTAGAATATTCTTGCGAGGTTTCTGGAAAAAATTTTATATTCCTTATAATCCCTTGCTTATAAATATTTACCAGCTCTGTAAGTATCTTTCCCGGATTTGTGATATGAGCAAAAAGTACCTCTTTGTTCTTCTCACCATTTCTTCCTATGAGACTGCTGCTGGCAACAGAACCTGGCATAGCAACAGAAAGAGCCAGATGCTCAATCCAACCGCTCAAATAATCTTTTGATTTAATTTCCGCCGCTCTGTAACGAAGAGCCCCTCTCCCCCTAACCGCTGCAACCTGCCCTACAAGATTAATCCCACCTACTGAGATGTCAATATTAACATCAATAATACCTTCTGATAGAAAGGGCTCAACTATTTTACAAAACTCCTCCGCATATTCAACACGCTGCTTAAAAAGCGCTTCTCCCCACTCTCCAAGAGGGAAACAACCGGAAGCCTGAAACGCTTCTTTCAGATTCTCCACGCTTTTACCCCCAAGAATCGCTTTAACAAGACTCTGATCTACATTGTATTTTTCCAAGCCTTTAAGTGCAAACGGTTCTATATCCTTAACCATACCCTCTTCATCGTCAAGATAAAGCCCTAATCTTTCTCTTAAAAAATATCTTGAGGGGTTTGACCAGAACCGCATCAGATCACCTAAAGAGAGAGAAGTAAGCTCCTGATCCAGAGGGATTTCACTTGAAATAAACTCTTCCTTGTCCCTTTTTTTCATTGATGCAAGAAGAGCGTTAAAGTTCTCCTTTGAGTAGCTGAACAGTTTTCCGCCCTGCCTGAAGTATTCAACGCTGAATGGCTGTAACCGATGTTCTGTAATTATCCGGTCTGAGTAAAACTTTCCCTGTTCGTCCGCCGGAAAGCAGCTATCAATATAATCCAGCAGCTCGCTTACAACTACTGACGGAGGTTGAACAGAATTATCTTTTATACTGCGGCCGCAATAGCTTAGATAAAATATCTCCCTTGCAGATAGAAGGGCTTCAAGAAACAGATAACGGTCTTCATCTCTTAAAGATCTGTCACCTCTTCTTGGAGATGCTGCGATTAAGTCAAAGCTTTGGGAAGTGCCGCTCCTTGGAAACAGGCCATCATCAAGCCCCAAAACAGCCACAACTTTAAAAGGGATACTTCGCATAGGAAGAAGCGCGCAAAAAGTTATGCCACCTGTAAGAAAACCGTATCCCTTAACTTCTTTAGACAGAGCATTTTCCAGCCACTCTGTCACTATTTCCAGATCTAATTCTTCATCAAACCCAGCTTTTTGTTGAAAATCGGAGAGAGTTTCCCAAATTTTTCTTGTTTCCACTAAGTCCCGCCAGTTATCATGATCCGGTTTAATAAAATCGTCTGAAATGCTATCCAGAATCTTTTTCCAATCATTTAAGCTATTCGGTCTATTTAATTTAGCAGCAGTTCTTTCAAGAAGCCTGAAGAAATCAAGAAATTTACCTATAATCAGAGGGGACTCACCCTCCATATTATCATATGGAAATATTCCGAAAACCGGCGTCCCCTCATCAGAAACGGCATACCCCATTAAAAGACGTTTTATCCCCTCTTCCCAGCTCTGCTCTCCAAATCCCGGCAGCCCAAGAGTTTCCCTGTGGTTTCTGTCTCTCCCCCACCTGACTCCTGCCGCTGCAAGAGCCTTTTTTATAAACTCCATATCCTGCTCAGAAATATCAAAACTGGCCATTACGCAAGGATCATCAAGAACAGTCAAAACCTCTGAAAGAGTGAACCTGCTCTTCGCCAACTTAAGTATTGAATTTATTATCCTTCCTGAAGCTGATTCGGATTTAAAGCTCCTGTCAGCTATGGAATAAGGTATATATGGCCTATTCCCGTCTGATTTACCGAAAACTGCCGAAATATATGGCGCGTACTTCTCAATATCAGGAATCATTACAACAATATCTTTCGGCGTTAAATCAGGATTATTCTCAAACATAGAGAGAAGCTGGTCGTAAAAAACTTCCAATTCCCGCATAGGGCTGTGACACAGATGTATCTGAACAGATCTGTCATTTTCAGGTGCCGCCTGATCTCTCATATGTGAAGGTCTTAAATTGAAAATATCGTTTTGGATAATTGAAAGAAGAGAAGCCTCTCCAGGCTCTTCATAACAATCAATAATCTCAGAACCTGAATCAAAATCCATTATGATATTAAAGAAATCTCGGCCAAGTTTTCCAAAGGAAGTAAGAAGAGAATTGCCTGTAGTCTCAGAGTTAAAGAGCGGCACTTGATACTTTGATCCAATATCTCCCCAATACTCTCTGCTTGGGCTTAAAAGATAAATCGCTACCGGAATATAATCGCTGACCGCCGCCAAAAGTTCCATATGGAATGGAGGTAAATAAGATATGCCAAAAATATTTATACGTTCAGGTAGATTCTCTCTTACGGCTTTACCGGAATAAAGAAGCTTCAGAGTTTCAGCCTGCAACCTTCCGCGATGAAGCCCCTCTGCCCCAGTTACAAGGACTCTCCACAGTATTGCCTGCCAATTGTTTTTATCCTTGCCACGCTCCCATTTTTCCAGGATATCAGGGCGAAACAGTGTATACTGATCGAAAACCTCCGCTATTTTACCGGCCAGTTGAAATCTTCGTAAACCTGAATCACTGCTTTTCACGTTAAGATATTTATTAACCGCTTTAAAATCAGGATTGTCACTCTGCCCGGATATAACCTTCATGATTTTCCATAAAAGAATTTCCTTATCAAAAGCTGAAACATCAGATTTTTCAGGTATAATGACGTCACATATCTTATCTGCTATTTTATTAGGAAACGGATAGTCGCAATTACCCCATACACTAAAATATTCAGCCAGATTAAGGTCAAGCCATCTCTGCATCCCTTTACTCTGAACAACTATTGTTTCAGAAACGAATGGGGAAGATAAAGGTATTTCAAGCTCTTTTGCCAATGGTTTAAAGAGCAGTTCAAGACGGTTCCCCATGAAAATCTTAAAAGACACTGCTAACTCCTGATTATCTGAAACTCTATGGAAAATGGATTTTCAATTATAAAGTATAGGAAACGTTTTAATAAATAAACAGATAATAAACCAGAAAACCTCTCCATTTTAAACAGAGAATATGCTATCTATTTTTATATAAATTGGGGAGTAAAAATTGGTTAAAAAAAGATTTTATAAAAAGGCCAAAAATGCCTTAAAATGGCAGCTTGGCATTCTTACAGCGCCGTTAATTCTTATAGTTGTGTTTATTGTCCCTGCTTCATGGGACAAAAGAGTCGGAGAATTTTTAGGCTCCCTCTTCTTTAAAATTCTCAAGCGGGAACGCAACCGTGCGATAGAAAACATTACAGCCTCCCTACCTTTCCTTAAAAATAATCCGAACTGGTGCGGCACAGAAAGAACTCCGGAAGAAATAGCCAAAGACACCTTTAAAAAGCTGGGGAGAACGTTTCTGGAAATTGCGAAACTATGCTTTAGCAGAGGTGATTATATCCTAAAATCCACAACATTCAGCGACTTGACAAATTACTATGCTGCAAATGAAAAAGGTAAAGGCTTAATTTTTGCGTCAGCACACCTTGGGAATTGGGAAATTCTCGGCATGAAAGGAGTAGAAGAGCTGGCCCCATTATCCCTGATTGTCAAAAAGCTGCCAAATCCTCTGCTTAACTCCCTTACTGAAAGACTGAGAACAAAATATGGCTGTGGAATAATTTATGCCGATGGCGCCGCAAAAAAAATGTTTCTTATGCTGAGAAACAAAGGGATAATTGGCATACTGGTAGACCAGGTTGTTCCCCCAAGCGAGGGGGAACTTGTTAATTTTCTTGGCAGACCTGCCTGGATGACAAAGTCTCCCCCAGCCATTTCAGCAAAAACCGGAGCGCCGATCATTCCATTCTTCATGCATCGTGACGGCAACCGGAATATTATTGATACCCTACCCGCGATAGAG
>WQYY01000031.1 GCA_009780995.1 Desulfuromonadales bacterium | reverse complement strand
TCCACCAGCGGGCCGATAACAGCAACAAATGCCTCGCCAGAGTTCAGGCCAAATACGGCTATAGCAACGGCTATGGCGAGCTCGAAGTTGTTGGAAGCGGCGGTGAAAGAGAGTGTTGCAGACTGTTCGTAATTCGCTCCCACTCTTTTGGATAAATAGAAAGAGACAAGGAACATGACGAGAAAGTAAATGAGCAAAGGCACAGCAACTTTGACCACGTCCAGGGGAAGCTGCACAATGTATTCACCCTTGAGGGAGAACATTACCAGAATGGTGAACAACAACGCCCGCAGTGTCCAGGGACTTACGCGAGGGATAAAAACTTTTTCGTACCAGTCCAGTCCTCTTTTTAGGCCATACAGGCGTGAGAGCACTCCGGCGATAAAAGGTATGCCCAGATAGATAAAGACACTTTCGGCAATCTGCCCCATGCTTACGTTCACCACCGCGCCGGAAAGGCCAAGCCAGCGTGGCAGTACGGTAATGAACAGATAGGCGTAAACCGAGAAGAATAGCACCTGAAACACGGCATTGAAGGCTACTAGTCCAGCGCAATATTCCCTATCGCCCCCTGCTAGGTCGTTCCAGACAATGACCATTGCGATACAGCGAGCAAGGCCAATGAGGATAAGTCCCACCATGTAGCTATTATTGCCGGAAAGAAAGGTAATCGCCAGCAAAAACATGAGAACAGGGCCGATAATCCAGTTTTGTGCTAAGGAGAGCAGAAGTACTTTTCTATTGCGGAACACCTGTCCCAACTGCTCATACTTTACTTTTGCCAGAGGCGGATACATCATCAGGATAAGTCCAATGGCGATAGGAATATTAGTCGTGCCCACCTGAAAAACGTTAATGATGTCTTTCACGCCCGGAACGGCCCACCCAAGCCCCACTCCTATGAACATGGCAAGGAAAATCCATAAGGTTAGGTAACGGTCAAGGAAGGAAAGACGCTGCAATGTTGATTGACTCATATTTTTTACTCTCTCACATTATGGCAATGTCATCAAGAATAGTCTGGAGCTTAGTTACGTCCATACCGGATTCTGCTTCAAGCTGCTTCACTAGGGCGCTTATCCGTCTGTGGAGCAAGGTAAGGGTTTCGGTGAAGGCGGTGTTTATTGTCGCATCGTCACCTTGTGCCTTGGCAGGGTCAGGCATTCCCCAATGGCTTCGGACGACTTGGCCGAAATACAGAGGACAGGCTTCACCCGCTGCGTCAGAACAAAGGGTTATCACTACATCAGGCTTTTCCGGCAGATTGTCCCATGATTTGCTGGACAAGCCTTCTGTGGCAATTCCGGCTTCCTTGAGAACGGTTAGGGCACGAGGGTGCACAAAACCAGCGGGTTTGCTGCCCGCGCTTTGCGCAGTTACGCCAGCAGGAGCCATTGATTTGAGCAATGCTTCCGCTATGATGGAACGGCAGGAATTACCCGTACATAAGAAAAGAATGTTCATAAGTGCTCCTACAGGGTCATGTCGCAGGCATTCAGTAAAAAAATGTCGTTATGAAGTTGGCAGCAACAGTAAACAAATTGCCTAATACTATCTATACTTATACAATTAGGCAATATTTTTTGACTATTTCTTACGTACAATATTTCTATTAGCTCAGGTAATACCTGAGCTAATAGGTTATATGGATTGTATTTTGCAACATTTAGTATGGCAGCTAATTATACTATTAGGCAATATTGCTACTCTCGCTTCAATGATGATAAGATTCTTTATTAAGTATTGTAAAAGCCCGGTATAGCTGTTCTAGAAATATAACCCGAACCATCTGGTGTGTAAATGTCATTGGAGATAGTGTGATTATTACGTCAGCCGCTTTTTTCAGAGAGTCTCCAAAACCATATGCCCCGCCGATGGCAAATACCAGCTCATTTGTAGCGTTATCACGTTCTTTCTCAATGAATTTTGCGAATGTTTCTGAGGAGTGCTGCCCTCCGCTCTGGTCAAGAAGAGCAAGATGACAGTTCTTTGGAAGGAGCTTCAAGATTCTTTCTCCCTCACGCTGCCGCATTATTTCAAGAATTGCTGTTTTTTCTTCTTTTACTTCTGATATTTCAAATGGCGAGTAGCGTCTTATACGATTGGCATATTCTTCTATACCTTCTTTTATCCAGGTTTCCTGGGTTTTTCCAACCCATATGAGACGGATTTTCACTGGGGTTTAGTTTCCCAAAGGTACTCTTCAGGGATATCCATAATCTCGGCTTCTCCCCAAAGTTCGTCAAGGTTGTAATGACTGCGTGTATCTTCAAGAAAGATGTGTACTATAACGTCTTTATAGTCAATTACTATCCATTTCCCTGCTTTTTCCCCTTCAATATCCACATTTTTCCCATATTTTTTCAGGCCTATGCGTACTGAATCGGCAATTGCCTGTACATGTTTATCAGATGTTCCTGTGGCTAAAACAAGATAGTCCGCAATAGTTGATAAAGGCCGTATATCAAGAATTTTCAGGTTTAGTGCTTTTTTATCAAGGGCAAGTGCTGCGCTTTTAACAGCTCGTTCAGGTGATGACAGGGTTACTTTATGGGGCATTTGTATAAATCCTTTTTATATAAATATATTCTGCTACGGCTTGGGGCACAAGGTAACGGAGTGAAGCACCCTTTTGGGCGAGATTGCGTAAAAAGCTTGACGATATATCAAGGGGGCACCCTTTAAAATACTCTGCTCTGAAACCAGAGCTGTGTTTTAAGGTATTTGTCGGGAAATCATAACAGAATTCGTTTTTTATGGCAATTAAGGGGCTGGAGAGGTCGTCTATGGCATAACCGGGACGTTCAACAACGATGATATTACATAATTTAAAAAGCTCTTCGTACTTGTACCATGAAGATATTTCTATAAAAGAGTCGCTCCCTATTACAAAGAACAGTTCGTCTTTCTGGTGCTGCTGCTTCAGGTAACTGAGGGTATCAACGGAGTATGAAGTCCCTCCCAACTTTTGCTCAATATCCGACAGTTCAAAAAAAGGGTTTTCTTTTATGGCAAGGGATACCATGTTGAAACGGTGTTCAAAGGAAAGGTTATAGTCAAGCTCTTTATGCGGCGGGATTGCGGACGGCATAAAGATGATTTTCTCAAGTTCAAACTGTTCCCGTACTTCTTCCGCAATCCTCAGATGCGCAAAATGTATCGGGTTAAAAGTCCCGCCAATTATACCTATCTTCATATTTCAAATCCTGCTTAATCCCTTCATTACTCTAGGTTACTTTCTTACGGCTTGTCAGTTTACCTCGTCATTGCGAGAAGCGAAGCGACGAAGCAATCTAGTAGCCTTTAAAACTTTCTGGATTGCTTCGCTACGCTCGCAATGACTGAATTAGATACCTCATAGCTTGTATGAGGTGATTTAATCCCGTATCTGCCCGTTTCCATAAACGATAAACTTCGTTGTGGTTAAATCTTCCAGTCCCATAGGGCCGAAAGAGTGTAATTTTGTTGTAGATATACCTATCTCTGCGCCAAGGCCAAGCTGATTCCCGTCCGCGAACCGTGTTGACGCATTGACAAGTACGGTACTGGAATTCACCTCTCTTATAAACCGCTGCGCGTTCTGGTAGTCATTGGTAATTATAGCTTCTGTGTGCATGGAGCCATAACGGTTTATATGGTCAATGGCCTGGTCCATGTTATCTACCAGTTTGCAGGATAGTATAAGGTCGAGATATTCAGTATACCAATCCTCTTCAGTAGCTTTTATCCCGTTTCGTGTAATACCGCAGAAATCGTCATCTCCCCGCAGCTCGACATTCAAGCTTTTCAGGGTTTCTGCCATATGCGGTACGAATTTTTCCGCTATATCCCTATGAATCATGAGGGTTTCAAGGGCATTACATACTCCTGGGCGCTGGGTCTTTGCGTTGATTATTATCTTTTCCGCCATGTCAAAATCAGCGGAAGCGTCTACAAATATGTGGCAGACCCCTTTGTAATGCTTTATTACAGGTATTTTGGAATTTTCTACTACAAAACGTATTAAGCTCTCTCCGCCCCTTGGTATTATAAGGTCGATAAGTTCTTCCTGTTTAAGCAGCTCCAAAACTCCTTCTCTTTCTACAAAGGGGATAAGGGAGAGGGCGGAAGCAGGTACTCCGTTATCTTCCATGGTTTTTTGTAAAATTCCCGCTATTGCCAGGTTTGAATTTATGGCTTCTGAGCCGCCCCTTAAAATCACCGCGTTTCCTGCCTTAAGGCATAGCGCAGCGGCATCGGCAGTAACATTAGGTCTGGATTCATATATTATGCCGATTACTCCAAGAGGTATCCTCATTTTTCCCACTTGAAGCCCGTTTGGTCTAACCCACATTTTATCTACTGTTCCAACAGGGTCAGGAAGCGCCGCGACTTCTTCCATTCCCTTTGCCATGGATTCTATACGTTTTTTATCCAACATAAGCCTGTCCAGCATAGCACTTGACAGCCCTTTTTTCGCACCGGTCGTCAGGTCTTTCTTGTTTTCTTCAATGATATAGGAGCTATTTTTGACAAGATTTTCAGCCATTTCTGTAAGAAGCCGGTTTTTCACCACTGACGAGAGTTTCGACATGATGTGAGAGGCTTCACGAGAGTTAAGCGCGATATCTTTTATCTGATCTTTTATGCTCATATAATCCCTTTCAAAGTCGGTAAGGGGGGCACTATTCGGTGCCCCGGATGTTATAAAAGTACCAGGTTGTCCCTGTGTATAATTTCATCACTATAGCGGTATCCGAGGATATCCTCTATTTCAGAGGATTTGCGCCCTTTCAGAAGATCAATCTCCTGCGAGGAGTAGTCGACTATCCCTTTGGCGAATTTCATTCCGTCGTTGTCTATAATTGTTACGCAGGCTCCGCGGTCGAAATTTCCCTCTACACTCGCTATACCTGAAGGGAGAAGACTTTTCCCGTTTTTACGGAGCATTCCTCCGGCTCCCGGATCTACAAATATTTTCCCCTGGGATTTTAAGGTAAAGGCTATCCAGTGTTTGCGGCTTGTAAGGCTTGATTCCTGCGGCAGAAAGAATGTACCTTTTTCTGCCCCGTTTAGCACTTCAAGAAGTATATCTTTTTTAAAACCGTTAACTATAAGGGTTGCCGCTCCTGACCTTCCTGCTTTTTTAGCTGCTGCCAGTTTTGTGACCATACCGCCGGTTCCTGTTGTTGAGGTAGTTCCCCCGGCAGCCTGTTCCATCTCTTCTGAAATCTCTTTTACAAACGGAATAAGCTTTGCTTTGGGGTTTAAATGCGGATCTGAGTCAAAAAGCCCGTCAATATCCGTGAGTATTACCAGAAGATTGGCATTTACAAGGTTTGTAACCTGTGCTGACAGATTATCATTATCCCCGAATTTTATTTCATCAACAACTACAGTGTCGTTTTCGTTAATTACCGGGATTATGTTGTGGTCAAGAAGTGTTGAGAGAGTCGCACCGGCGTTAAGATACCTTGTTCTGTCTGACAGGTCTGTATGCGTCAGGAGAACTTGCGCAATTTGTATATTATACTTGTCAAAGGCATCTTCATACTGCCGCATTAACAGGGATTGCCCTATTGCGGCCGCTGCCTGTTTCTGCGGTATTGTTTTCGGTTGCCCTGAAAGTTTTAAAGCTTCCTTTCCAGCTGCTACGGCTCCTGAAGTGACGATTATAACTTCTATCACTTTTTTTCTTAGCTCAGCGGTTTGTCTCGCCAGAGATTCAATAAAGGATTTGTCGAGATCGTGCTTGTTGCCTGTAAGCACACGGCTCCCAATCTTTATGACGATACGTTTTACGTTTTTAAGAATTTTGTCACGCATTAGTTTACCATGTTTCTTCAGCTTTTCCCCATAGTGAAAGTGCTATTTCATCAAGCAATGGGGGTATTCCTTCTCCTGTTATGGAAGATATTGGAAATACTTTTATGCCCTGTTCTTCAAAATATGGTGCGACTTCAGGTATTAAGGCCTGTACATCAGGTAAATCAATTTTATTGATTACCACTATTTGCCTTTTTTTTGCAAGCTCAGGATTAAAAAGCGCCAGCTCTTTATTAAGTATTTCGTAATCTCTTATTGGATCTGAATCATGAATCCGGCATAGATCAATGAGATGCAGGAGAATTCTTGTCCGTTCTACATGACGTAAAAAACGATGCCCAAGACCTGTCCCTTCATGCGCCCCTTCGATTATACCCGGAATGTCAGCCATTACAAAGTTTTTGTAGTTTTTATATTCAACAACTCCAAGATGCGGTTTAAGTGTTGTAAATGGGTAGTCTGCTATTTTTGGCCTCGCTGCCGAGAGTTTCGTAATAAGGGACGATTTCCCCACGCTTGGGAAGCCTAATAGTCCCACATCAGCCATCAGCTTTAGCTCAAGTTTTAACCATTGTTCTTCTCCTGCTTCTCCCGGCTGGGCGAATTTTGGGGCTTTATTTGTAGAGGTGGCAAAGCGGGCATTACCCTGACCGCCCCGGCCACCTTTGAGCAGTACAATTCGACTGTTTTCTTCTGTCATATCAGCCAGTATTTCTTCGGTTTCCGCGTTTTTTATAATGGTTCCTTTAGGGACATGAATTACAAGGTCATTACCTGCCGCGCCATGGCGGTCTTTTCCCATGCCATTTTTACCGCGACCTCCCTTTTGGTGAGGGTGGAGCCTCAGATCATAAAGTGTTGAGAGTTGATCCGATACTTCTATGATGATATCTCCCCCTTTTCCGCCGTCGCCGCCATTAGGCCCTCCCAACGGAATAAATTTTTCCCGTCTGAAGGAGACACAGCCTGCACCGCCGTCGCCGGCTTTCGCATATATTTTTACTTCATCAATAAAGCTCACTCTGTTTAACTCCGGATAAAAAAACAAAAGCCCGGACACTTGTTAGCTCCGGGCTCATACTTTGAAAATATAACGGATTTCTGTTTAGTTTGCAGGATATACCGAAACTTTCTTACGGTCCCGGCCCATACGCTCAAATTTCACAATACCGTCAATCAGAGCAAATAAAGTGTAATCTTTACCGCAACCTACGTTATTTCCTGGGTGGATATTTGTACCATGCTGACGATAGATTATATTTCCTGCTTTAACGGTTTCACCGCCGAATTTTTTACAGCCGAGACGCTGACCGTCTGAATCACGGCCGTTTCTGGAGCTTCCGACCCCTTTTTTATGTGCCATTACTATTAACCTCCAAACTTTTACCAGTTATTATTGCAAGGAAACTGGCTACCCTGTTATGCGCTGATCTTTTCTATTTTCAGGACAGTCTTTAGTTGACGGTGCCCGTTAAGTTTACGGGAGTTTTTACGGCGCTTTGACTTGAAAACGAGAATTTTCTTATCTTTACCCTGTTCCACGATTTTGCCGGTAACAGAAGCGCTAGGCACTAACGGTGTTCCGATTGTAACCGTATCGCCGCCAACCATCAGGATTTCTGCTAGGGTAACTGAATCACCCACTTCGCCTTGGATTTTCTCGATTTTCAGAAAATCACCCTCGGAAACTTTGTACTGCTTCCCTCCGGTTTTAACTACTGCGTACATCTGGCTCACCACCTTCGTATTAAATTCTGCTGAGCGTTAAAAAATACTTTATCCGCTGTGACTATGTCAAGCTATTTCTTTTACAGATCAATTAATATATCTTCACCATCAATGGTTACAGGAAATATCTTAAGCGTATATTGCGGGTAATCAATACATTTGCCATCTTTGAGGCTAAATCTGTAACCATGCCTTGGGCATGAAATATGCTCTTCTTTTATTATACCTCTATCAATCGTGCTCCCTTGGTGAGGGCAATAGTTTTCACAGGCAAAGATTTTGCCTTTAATATTTATTAAAAGTAATTCCAGGTTATTCAGTGATACAACTTTTTTCCCAAAATTGGGGACTTCGTTTAGTTTGGCAGCAAATATCATTTTGACCTCCCTTTATAAATAGTGTGAAGTGTGGAGTTAAAAAAATACAATCTAACACTCCACTCTTCACACTCCACACTGGTTTTATTAAGATATATCTATCTCAAACTGTTCCTGATGAAAACCTGGCTTTGCCCTTACAGTAATACGTTTCTTGAATTTTTTCTCCAACTCTTCAAGGCTTTTTCTTTCTTCATCGTACAGAAGGTCAGCTACCTGAGGGTGTACTGTTAATGTGACTTTGGTTCCCCTTATATCTCTCATTTCGCGGCGTAATTCCCTGAAAATCTCGTAACAGACGGTTGTTTTTGATTTTATATAGCCACGGCCTTCACAGTATGGACATGGTTCGCACATCATTCTTCCGATACTTTCCCTAACACGTTTCCGGGTCATCTCAACAAGGCCAAGTTCAGATATTTTAAGTATATTGGTTTTTGATTTGTCGGCTTTTAAAGCTTCTTCCAGGGCGGTAAAAACTTTTTCCCTGTTAACTTCCTTTTCCATATCAATGAAGTCAATAATAATTATTCCGCCGAGGTTTCTTAATCTCAACTGGTATGCAATCTCTTTTACTGCCTCAAGATTTGTTTTAAGTATTGTATCCTCAAGGTTATGCTTGCCTACATACCGGCCGGTGTTAACATCTATAGCTGTCAGGGCTTCTGTTTGCTCAATTATTATATAACCGCCGCTTTTTAACCATACCTTACGTCCAAGAGCCCGGCTTATCTCCACTTCAAGACCGAGATTATCGAACATGGGCTCTTCTTCATCGTATAGCTCAATGGTACATTTCATCTTCGGCATAAATGTAGTCATAAAGTTGACTATACGGTCGTATTCCGGTTTCGAATCGACAATAATTTTGTCTACGGACTCGGTAACAATGTCCCGGACTACTTTCTGAGTCATATCAAGATCTGAATGGATAAGATGGGGGGCGTTGGTATTGTCATTTTTTTTGGAGATTTCTTCCCAAAGTTTCATAAGGTACTTCATGTCAGATAGGAGGTCGTCTTCACTTTTACCTTCAGAGGCTGTTCTTACGATAAAACCACTGCCGGCCGGTTTTATCCTGTCCACAATTTCTTTGAGCCTCTCACGCTCCTCTTCATCTTCAATCCGCCGTGAAATCCCCACATGATCAACCGTTGGCATATATACAAGATGGCGGCCGGGCAGGGATATATGAGATGTTATCCTGGCGCCTTTTGTACCTATAGGTTCTTTTGAGACCTGTACCAGAAGTTCCTGCCCATCCTGAAGGAGATCTGCTATAGGTGGCATCGGATGGAAAACCGGAGTGTCATTTTCATTGGTTTCGTCATCTCCGTTATGATTATCTTTTTCCCTTTCATCCATAAAGGACTCATAATCATCCATTCCATCAAAAACATCTGCCACATAGAGGAAAGCCGCTTTGTCAAGGCCGATATCTACAAACGCAGCCTGCATTCCGGGGAGCACCCGTATGACTTTGCCTTTATAAATGTTCCCTACAATCCCTTTTACCTTGCTTCTTTCAATATAAAGCTCAGCAATTGTTCCATTTTCAATTAAGGCTACACGGGTTTCATGAGAGGTGGTGTTTATAACTAACTCATTTGCCATACTCTTCTTCCTCTTCTTTGCAACGGCTCCAAACAGTGCTGCAAAATTTAAATTTTATATATTCACTGAATCGTTAAAATTAACTTTAAGTTTTTCAATTTTACATTCGGAGAGTTCTTCTACACCAAGTCTTGAAATTGCCGTGGCAAACTCCACCGGTTTACCGCTTTTTATCTCAATTTCAATAGCATTATCTGCAACAACATTAAGGGTTATCAGCTCTTTTCGCAGGTCAAGCTCTTGTGTGCTTTTCTTTTTTATACGCCTATACGGGTAATTTTCAAGTTTAAGAAATTCTTCAGCTAATAAATGGAGCTTGGGCGTTTTGTTTTCAGGAAATGTAACCCGGTACTTTACGCTTTCCGTAATAACAGAAAGAGAGGGGCTTTTTTGAGGGACTGACCAGGCATCTATAATTGTTATTCCTGTTGGTAAGATATGGTTTAGCTGCGCTTTAGTTTTATCAGCGCCAAAATCGGTTGCAATCTCCATATCAAGATATTCGGCCCATGACTCTATCCCCACTGAAAGGGCAGTAGCGAATGAAAATTTGGGATGAGGATGGAATCCCTGAGAAAAACGTATTGGCACTTCTGCCCGATTAATAGCCCGAGTAAAAAGGGTTAGTAGTTCTAAATGACTTAAGTATCTCATACTTTCGGTTTTTGTAAAATGAATTCTGATCTTTTCAAAATCCGGCTGAGTGTCAGTTGTTGCTGCTGTATAGCCCGCCTCACTTTTCTTCTCAGATACAAGCTTCATCTTGATTGTCTTGAAATCACATATTCCGCAACCTGTGCACTGTTCTGAGCGGCAGTCTTTGGTTTCTTCCATTTCAAGGGCCTTTTGCAGCTCTTTACGAAAAAACTCTTTTTTAATGCCACTCTTTAGATGATCCCATGGAAGAATTTCATCAAGCTCCCTTTTCCTGAGATAAAAACGCGGGTCCAGGTTTTCCGCTGCAAAAGCCTGTTGCCATTTTGAAAAACTGAAATGCTCCCCCCATCCGTCAAAACGGCAACCAAGCTCAAGAGCTTTAAGTAAAACTTTTCCAAGGCGCCTGTCCCCTCTTGCAAAAACACCTTCCATAACTGACAGAGGGGCATCTTGCCATTTAAAATTCAGTTTTTTGCGTTTCAGTTCATACCGGAGGTACTCCTGTTTTTCCAGTATCTCTTCGTATGATATCTGCTGTTCCCACTGAAATGGTGTGTGTGCTTTAGGAATAAAGCTGGATACGGAAACATTAACTTCTCCACCTGTACCGGCTCTTTTCCCCTCGGTTTTTACCTTTTTGCTCAACTCCACAATAGCATTCAGATCATCTGCTGTCTCTGTGGGGAGCCCAATCATAAAGTAAAGCTTTATAAGCCTCCATCCTGCTTCATAAGCTGTTTTTGCATCTTCAAGAAGAGCTTCTTCCGTAATATCTTTATTAATAACCTGTCTTAATCGTTGGCTTCCAGCTTCAGGAGCCAGTGTAAGGCCGGTTTTACGCACTTTTTTTACTTCTTCTACCAATTCTTTGGAAAGGGAGCCTACCCGAAGGGAAGGGAAGGAAACAGCTATTCTGCTTTCAGCATAGCGCTCCATTAATCTTTTCAATAGCGGTGTAAGACAACCGTAATCGCCTGTAGCAAGAGATAGGAGAGAAACTTCATCATAGCCGGTGGCTTGAAGGGTTTTTTCAATATTGGCCATTATGCATTCAATAGATCTCTCTCTGACCGGCCGATATATGTATCCTGCCTGGCAGAAGCGGCATCCTCTGGTGCATCCGCGCCCAATCTCCATACTTACTCTGTCATGTACTGTTTTAAGGAATGGAACGATCTGAGATGTAGGATACGGAACTGTTTCAAGATCAGGGATTACTCTTCTATTGATGGCTTTATACCAGTCCTTTTCAGGAATAATATTTTTTATTCTGCCATCATCAAAATATTCAATATTAAACAAAGAGGGGATATATACTCCTGGGATTTTTGCCAGACTTTCAAGAAGTGAGTTTTTTGACTCTTTACTCTTTTTCCATTCACGATAAGCTTTTGCTATTTCAGCAGAAGCTTCTTCTCCGTCTCCAAAGAGAAAAGCATCAAAAAAATCAGCCAAAGGTTCAGGATTGCAGGCACATGGACCTCCGCCAATAATCAAAGGGTGACTTGAATCGCGGTTTGACGCTTCCAGAGGTATTCCGGACATTTTAAGCATATTCAGCACATTTGTATAAGAAAGTTCATACTGTAGTGTGAAACCGATAATATCAACATCTAATAAAGCTTTACCGGTTTCCATTGTTGCGAGAGATTTTCGTCCGGTTTTTAGCTGTTCTTCTCTGTCAGGCCATGGAGCAAAAACACGCTCGGCAGCCAGCCAGTTTGTCTGGTTTAATATGTTGTATAAAATTTTGAAACCGAGATGACTCATACCAACTTCATAAACGTCTGGAAAAGCAAGGGCAAAGGTAATTTCAGCATCATTTTTTATAATAATGCCGATTTCATTTCCCATATAACGCGCCGGCTTTTCAATTTGTAATAATTCGGTGTATGACATCTGCTGTTATGCCCCTAATAGAAAAAGACCATGGAATTCCATGGCTGAAGAAGGATACTAACAGGTATTAAGCCATGTGGCAAGACATGACTTCGGCTTTTGGTCATATATGGCGACCGTAGGGGCGATCTTTGATCGCCCGCTATCGGGCGCACACAGTGTGCCCCTACATTTTTCAGGACATTCAACGTGGTGCTGCTACGCCTCACGTCCTGCTCCTTGGTTGCCTTGTCTATGAGCCAAAATCCTGTGTCATTGGGTTTTAGGAGACTTTGACTTTTGGTCTATGTTTTACGGCTTCGATAAAGGGTTGTATGCTGCGTTGCTTTCATTGTGTTTTGTGCAACTGTAGGGGCACGATTTATCATACCCACATTGGACTTCAAATAAAGTAGGGATTAGCTTAAAAAAATATAATTCATTTTTTATAAAACTTAGGATAAAAGAGTGAGTTGTAAAAAAGTCAGTTAAAACAATCTGTTATAATTTTTAACGTTGACACACAGCATGCTTTATATAAAAATATTAATTTATTCAAACATTAAAAGGAGAAACAAAATGAAGAGAATTATATCTACAATTCTTGCTGCTATCGTTGCTGTTGCTTTTGCCGGTGTTTGCTATGCACAAGACGTAGCACCAGCTAACAACTTACCGGCCAACCATCCAACTCGCAACTTACCGGCTAATCATCCGACTCGTAATTTGCCGGCTAACCATCCAACTCGTAATTTACCAGCAAATCACCCAACTCGTAACTTAGCGGCCAACCATCCGACTCGTAATTTGCCAGCAAATCACCCAACTCGTAATTTACCGGCTGGTCACCCAACAACAGCGCCAGCACAATAATTTCTTAAACTTGAATAGGTTGCTTTATAAAAACCCCGTTTTTTGCGGGGTTTTTCTTTGTTGTATGACTTCAGCTTCTTGTCTCCAAGGATAATGATTTTATTAAACAGAAGTAGCTTATGCCTCAAATGAGGTAATGATTAACTTAAATAAGATATAATTATTTTTTATAGAACTTTGGATAAAATGATAAACTGCAAAAAAACCAGTTAAAATAAGCTATTACAATTTTTTTCGAAGTTGGCACGCAGTATGCTTTATACAAGAATATAATTTATTTAACCCTTAAAAGGAGAAACAAAATGAAAAGAATTACATCTACAATCCTTGCTGCTATCGTTGCTGTTGCTTTTGCCGGTGTTTGCTTTGCTCAAGACGCAGCTCCAGCTCCTGCTGATCAAGCAGCTCCAGCAAAAACTGTAAAAAAAGTAAAAAGAACAAGAACCAGAACAAGAACAAGAACCAGAACAAGAAAAACTGTAAAGAAAGCTACACCAGCTCCAGAAGCAGCTCCAGCAGCTCCAGCACAATAATTTTTGAAACTTAAATAAGTTACAAATAAAAAAACCCCGCTCAAAGCGGGGTTTTTTTATGCCGGCTTTCGCTTTTTGTCTCAACTGTGTTAGCTGTATCTTTCAAGTAGTCAATGTAACATAGCTACGCCCCCTTCTTTCATTTTTGTTGGCCTTGTTGGAATATGAAAATCGAAGTCGTTTATTTCTTTATTTACTATAATTTCTATCAATTTTATTAAATAGAAATATCTATATCCTTCAAATGAGGTGAGGGCTTGCTAAATATGGGTATAGTTCTTTTTTATAAAACTTTAGATAAAATGTGAAACTGAGAAGAGTCGGTAAAAACAAGATTGTTACAATTTTTTCAAATTGGTACATAATATGCTTTTTATAAATACAATTTATTTAACTCTTAAAAGGAGAAACAAAATGAAAAGAATTACCTCTGCAGTCCTCGCTGCTATCGTTGCCGTTGCTTTTACCGGTGTTTGCTTTGCTCAAGATGCTGCTCCTGCTAACACAAATGCAGCTCCAACAGCTCAAACAGAT
Source organism: Desulfuromonadales bacterium (assembly GCA_009780995.1). Classification (GTDB taxonomy): domain Bacteria; phylum Desulfobacterota; class Desulfuromonadia; order Geobacterales; family DSM-12255; genus WQYY01. Next base: position 4,664 of record WQYY01000031.1, on the reverse strand, counting down.
CAAGCAAAAACTATAAAAAAGGAGAGAAAAGCAAGGAAAAAAGCAAGAAGAGCAAGAAGAAAAGCAAGAAGGGCGGCAAGAAGAGCAGCTGCACAAGAACAAGTACCAGCTCCAACGGCGGCTCCGACACCAGTAGCACCAGCACAATAATTTTTGAAGCCTAAATAGTTTGCTTTATAAAAAACCCGGCTTTTGCCGGGTTTTTTATTTTAACTTTGTTAAATCTTAGAGTTATTGACCAGACTCTGAACCATTATCTTGAGAATTACTATTATCATTCCCTCTGTCTGGCAGAGAAGCAGGCGGGTTGGTTCCGGCATTAGATCCGTTATTGTCTGAATTTTTGTTGCTCCAGCTCCAGTTTGGGCTTGGAGGTTCAACTTGGCTATTTCTAGCGGGATTATTCGCTGCTGTTCCATCACTGTTTGCCGGAGTTGTCCTGTATGTATCCCACCCTTGCCACACATACGGAGGGTCAAGCATTGGATCGTAATAGCCGGGTGCTGGAACAAGAAAAGTAACGGCTTCGGCTCCACCGATAAGAGCTCGATAAACTGTCATGCCAATCCCTTTAATGGGGCCAACAACATAACCGACGGCTCCGTGGTTGTGCACGCTAAGGTAGGTCTGCTTAGGGATTTCTCCCACGGATGTAACCACATTGGTTAAACCTCTTACCAGTTTAAAGCTCATCTTTTCTACAATAGACTCTGGTTTTTGCGGCTCTGTTGCAAATGCAGGTGTTGTGATAAAGATTGCTACAAAAACGGTAAATGCGGCTGCTAAAATTCTCATCTAAGCTCTCCATTTTTGCCGAGTTTTTATAATAACAGTTTAATTTTGTAGCATATTATAAGATTTCTATCAAGAAATGAGAAGTGAAGATTAAAAAGCGGTATAGCTTTATAGCTATACCGCTTTTTAAAAAAGGTTTTTTGTTAGTGTGGTTATAGATCAGGCGTGCTTTGAGAGGTATTCAGCAACGCCTTCAGTACTTGCTTTCATGGCATCTGCCCCTTCATTCCAGTTAGCAGGGCAGACCTGATCGCCGTGAGTTTCAACAAATTCCAGAGCGCTCAGCGTTCTAAGGGCTTCATCAACATTTCTGCCAAGAGGAAGGTCATTTATTGTAGCATGGCGAACTATACCCTTTGTATCAATAAGGAACAGGCCGCGAAGAGCAACTGCTTCGTTAAATAGAATACCATATGAACGGGCAATATTTTTTGTAATATCGGAGACAAGAGGATACTGAATGTCACCTATGCCGCCGTCGTTTACCGGCGTATTTTTCCATGCAAAATGTGTGAATTTTGAGTCAACCGAAACTCCTATTACCTCACAGTTACGCTTCTTGAATTCTTTAACCTTTTTATTAAAGGCAAGGATTTCAGAAGGGCATACAAATGTAAAATCCATTGGATAAAAGAAAAGCAGAATATACTTTCCTTTAAAACTTGATAATGTGATCTGATTAAAAGTGTTGTCAGGCATAACCGCATCAGCAGTGAAATCAGGCGCTGCTTTAGCTACCAATGTGGTGTATTTCTCAACAGTTACTACTGGAATATTAGACATAATTTTATCTCCTTTTTATATATTGCATGATTAAATTTTTTAAAACAATACCAACTGTAATAAAATATGTCAATGTAAAAAAGACTAAAGATATCTTTTTATGTTGCAACGTAAAATTTTGGGCATCTGCTAGGCAGTGTAGGGGCGGATGGCAATCCGCCCCTATTGCATACATTTTACATCGGGCCGTTTGCCAACGGCTCCTACGCGAGTAGCCTGCGACGATGGCAATGCTGTAGATGTTCAAAAGCCGAAATCACATTATTTCCCTGGCAGAATATCAATCTGCCATGGTTTACTCTCTCCTCGAATTTCCGGCTGATACATCGGCCAGAAAGTGGCTGGCAGGGCAATTACATTCCCTTTCAGTTCAGGATAGATCATATATCGGAATTCATGGCTTCCTTTATCAAGAGAAGTTATGAAAAACGCCATTCTGTCATCATGTCTTTCTCTTTGTGTGTACCAGTCAAGATAAAATGAATCATCCATAAAGCGCGGATCACTGTCTGTTTCTCTTACTTCAAATCCTGCCGGGAGACGGTCTTCTATAACAACATATTCCAGAGGTTTTTTGTTTGTTACAGTCAGTCTTACTTCTATATCCTCTCCGACATATACAGGATCCCCTTCTTTTAAAGGAGTATATTCAAGCCGCCAATTATTATTATCTTTTACAGCCTTAACTTTATACATTCTCCGTTCCAGTGCCATTCCATCAGAGGAGTGGTTTTCATCAGGAGCTACGGCATATTCAAGAGATGTTGATATATATGCCGTTCCGCTGCCGCTTTTACTTATCTCGATCCGGTTAATACCTGGTTTAATTGATGTTGCAGGTATTGAAATCTGTCCGTTTCCTGATGTTAGGGCCCCGTTTTCCACCTTGTATTTTGCTACGTTATTACCGTTAATAGCTATGCCGGCGCTGTAATTCCCTTTTGATTCGCCGGTAGCTGCGGCATAATTTGCCAATGCAATTACTGATGCGGCTGAAGATGCAGTTGTCTGCCACCATCCTCCTGTTTTGCGCCGTGCCAGAAACTCTGCGAGTTTTGGGTTCAATGGATTATCAGGATCTAGTTTTATGAATTGCGAAAGGAGGCTGGCTGTTGTCTCTACTGCCGAGGAACCCCATCTCCATCCATACCACCATGAATCTGCATCTTCGTCCCTTATGTAAGCCGCTCTCCCTTCGTACTGCACTTTACGTTTTATTAATGTAAGTAATGGTATGGCTTCTTCTTTTCTGTTACTGAATATCAGAGCCTCTGTAAAAGCCAGTTGTTCAGCTAGCGGGAGTTTATCCCACGCAGACATTATCTTCTTCTCTATCGCTTCATCGTTCTTTCCGTTAATTGCCATTGCGCGGTAGGCTCGTGGGATATCCGTCAATGGCGCGTTTTGAATCTGTTTGGTAAGAGACCCCAATCCGCGGTCTACCATATCTGTTGGCACAGATAGTCCGGCTTCCTTTGCCAGCCCAAGGCTGTACAGTGCGTAAGATGTCATGGTAATGCTGGTTGCGTCATTTTTCCACCACCCCCAACCGCCGTCGTCGTGCTGCATATCCGCCAGTCTTTTCAGCCCGTCTGCTATTACCTGAGGCAGTTTTGCTTCTGTAGCGGGATCTGGTTGCCATGCCTGTTCTTTGAGCAGAGATTCTGCGTAAACTGCCGGAACGAAACGGGAGAGAGTCTGCTCAACACATCCGTAAGGGAAGTCAATCAGCTTATTGATCGCACTGTTAAGCCCGGTTGCTATTGTCGGAGCAAAGTTTATTTTAAGCAGAGCAGAGTTTGGCAGCGCAGAATCAGGCAGAGTAGTTTCTATTTCACCTTTCTCCTCGTGTAATACAATCCCTCCGTCATCAGTACGTTTAATTCCTCTTATTAGAACTGGAATGGTTAACTCCATGGCGTCCCCACGTTTGTTTTGCTGATCTGACCCCTGAGCAAGCAGAGTTAAAGTGGCATTTCCAGTCTGCTCTGCTTTAAGCAGAACATCTTTACGGAGATTACCTTGTGGGGAGACCTGTCCTGTAAAGGAGTTTTCACTTAACAGAGTAAGCCCTTTCGCTTCAAAACGGCCTTTTACCTCCAGTGGAAAGTCTGTTGTGTTGTTAATAACGCCCGGAACTTGAAGTTTGTCTCCAACTGTAAAAAAGCGCGGAGGAGAAAGCCTGGCCATGAGATCCAGCTTGGCAATAAATTTATCCCGCGCTGTTCCGAACTCGCTATCTGTTGTATGGCCAATTGCGGTAGCGCGCCATGTGGTAAGGTTATCAGGAAGCGTAAATTCCGCTGTAGCTGCACCATCAGGATTATTTTTCAGTATCGGAGACCAGAAAGCGGTATCTTTAAAGGTTTTCCTCACTTTAAGGCCTTTTAAAGGGTCGTCTGCCTGATTCATTACTCCAGCCAATCCTTTTGCAGCCCCACCCAAATATACATTCGTAAATGAATGCATAGTATTTACAAGATGGTCACGGGTTCCTATAAAGAATTTATAGATGTCGTCACTTCTTTCAGGTGCTATGGCAAATATAGATTCATCAACAACTGCCAGTGATAGCTCAGGAGAGACAGGTTTGTCAGCGACATTTGACGACACAGTCATATGTACTGTATCGCCCGGAGCGTACTGGAGCTTATCGGTTTTTACACTAATATTAAGTTTATCAGGCTGATAGTCAACTTTAAGAGGTATTGTACGGTTGTAAAATCTGCCGTTACCTACGGTAATGGCTGAGAGATATATATAAGGTGCATACTTTTCTGTTACAGGTATTTCTACAACTTCCACCATGCTTTTCAAAGGAACAGTACGGTGAGATAAGATATTCCGCCCCTCCAGAGAGATCAAAAGATTTCCTCCCGTTATTGGTGAGCGGACAATTAATCTCGCTGTTTCTCCTGGTTTGTAGATCTTTTTATCAAATTCCGCTTCCAGATCTCTGTACGATCCTTGCCAGTCGTAACCGTCTTCCCATATCCATACATTTGCAGTAGAAGTCGCTATACGTCCTTTATTATCCGCTGCTTCAGCTTTTATCTGCCAATTGCCCGGTTTGGGGAAAGCGAAAT
>WQYY01000030.1 GCA_009780995.1 Desulfuromonadales bacterium | reverse complement strand
AGTTTTCCTCGCCCACGGCATTAACTTCCCTTTCTTTCTGTTCCGTTTTTGCCATCATTTTATCAGAAAACTGTAAACTATCTCCCCGTTCATTTTGTAAACTATCTTACCAGACTGTACAAACCTGCCGCCCGCGGCAGCAAACAATAACCGCGAAAGACGCGAAAAGCGCGAAATAAAATCAGTATGGCAATGTGTAGGGGACGACGTCCTCGGCGTCCCGATAAAACGGGCGGCAGGTTGCCGCCCCTACGCAGAACGCCTCGCCCATGAGCCAAAATCTTGTATCATCAGGTAAAATGAATTCTTGCCTGATTATAGTGATTTTATACAATTAGGCAATTATTTTTTATATCATTATCCCTATTAGCTGAGGTAATACCTGAGCTGATAGATAATACTATATATGCCTGGTTATTTACAAATCATACTATTAGGCAATATTTAAAAACATGCTGGATTCAGATTTTTAGTTTAGATACAAGAGTGAGTAGAGCCATCGGCGAAATCCACCACGGGTTTTAGCCCGTAAGGGCTTAATTTTCATAACCGCAGGTCAATGACCTGCGGATTAACTATCTAATAATCTTTCTGCCTGAAAGGCAGGACTTCTTTCAATCTTACAAATAATGTCCTGCCTTTCAGGCAGATATTTTATTTATTTTGTTTCCATGGGTCAACGACCCGCGGTTATGAAAATTTGGCTTTTCAAGCCCTCTATGCTACCGCGCGATTGTATTGCATTATAATATAACAATAAACCATTTTACCTAATGGCACAAGATTTTGAGCCGGATTCAAGGCGTCTTGAGGAGGGGCTTGTGAGGCGTAGCAGCGCTACGTTGAACAAGACACGACGAAAGCAACGCAGAAGGCGGCCAAAAGCTTGCGCCACATGGCATATTGACAATGCTTTGTTATACCTCTACACTCTCAGAGTTAAATTCATACACTGGAGAGTATAAATGGTTCAGTCAGAAAAGTCCGTTGCTATACGGGAAAAAATAAAGCGTATGGGTAAGGAGAGTCTTGATGAGGTTCTTCATGAAGTCGGGGCATGGATAAATAGTGTTACTTCTGACTGTAAGGTTCGGATATATCTGGAAGACCTGACAAAAGGGGCGCTTTCTTGCGGTTATGCAAGTGACTCTTACCCGCGATCTTTGTACGACATAACGTTTCCTATTATATCTTCAGATATGCTGGTATCTTCCGCTTTCACATCAGAATACCCCATAGAAACCCCGTTTATTGGCGATCGTTTCAGTGAAGAGGATAAATCGTTATTTAGGGAATTTAATATATCGGCGGCTACTTTTTTCCCTATTACTCATCAGGGGAGGCCTATTGGGGTATTATGCTGCGATAGGGAGTTTCCCGGCGAGATGTTTTCTGATGAGGTGAAAACAGGTATCTGTAGAATGTTGGAAGGTATTGCGGCCTCTATTGACCTTTCCCGAAAGTATCATCAACAGCTTACCCTGGCCAGAAGGGTAGATGAATATAAAAAACGGGAAGCAGCGGGTTTTATGGTACATTCTGCCGTGCGGCTAATTGACAAGGTTTCCCTTGCTTCTGTTCTGGTTCCGTCCGGTGATGGAAAACTGGAGATACTTGCCAGCTATTCTGATGATGCGGAAATGAAAACTGCTTATGATTCCCTTGGTAATGTGGGGCTGGAAAGAGGCGGCTCTCTTATGTCCCGTTATCTTGATGATAAAGCGGTGATATCTGATGATAAGCTTTTAAAACCTCTTTCATTTCTTGATTTGACGCAACAAACCCTCCAAAAAAGGGCGCTTACCCAAGAGATGTCATTAAGATCACTCTATGTTGTTCCAAGGTATAATCCTGAAACCCGAAAAATTATCTGTATTGTAAATTATTATACAACAGAGGTTTACCGTTTTTCGGAGTTCGAAATGGGACTTTTACAGACCCATGCGGAGATGCTGGAACATGCAGTTGAGGAAATTGGTGGAGAGCACCTTGAAATAAGGATACTTGCTGAAATATCAGAGCTTCTTAAGGAAAAAGTTGAAAGGGTTAATATCTTCCTAACTAAAGTTCTTGCGAAAGCAACGGAACTTATTGGTGCAGATACAGGGAGCATAGCTGTTACAAGGGAAATAGACGGGGTAAAGTACCTTATTGTTGAAGATGAAGAAGGAAATATTGTAGGCGCCAAGCATAAAGAGTGGATGAAAAAGCATATTCCTCCTTTTAAAATCGGAGGAGATGAGCTGTTGCCGGAGGAGAGGAGCCTTACCGGGTATGTGGCATTCAGTAAACAGAGTAAGGTAATCAGAAATGTAAAAGAGGAAGAGCATAATGGCAGCTTTCACCGCTTAATGCACCCTGATATAAAAAGTGAACTCGCGGTACCAATAATATGTGATGATGAAGTAATAGCGGTAATATGTCTCAACTCCTTGAAAACAGATTATTTCAGTGAAGAACATAAAAGAATTTTGCAGATCATTGACCGTTTAACTTCCCGTTACCTGTCTGATCTTAAGCAGATAGAGTCTTTACAGACTGAAGTTAAAAAACTTCAGACAGATATTGCGTATAAAGATCCTGGAATTTCTTCCTACCGCCTTGGGAATATAATAGGGAATAGCCGAAAATCTAAAGAGATCGTTGATTTTATCAACACGGTATCCTCTCCTCTTTTTAACCGGATAACTCTCTGGAACAGAAATGTTTTGCAGGAGGCGACCCTGGGGCTCCCTTCAATACTTGTGCTTGGCGAAACCGGTGCGGGTAAGGAGTTCTTTTTCAATAACTTATACAGCAGCCTTAACACTCTTTATAAAGAGAAGCTAAATCCCATTGGCGAATTACCTGTTAAAAAAACGAATATTGCAGCTTACAGCGGCGATTTGACTTATTCCGAGCTTTTTGGCCACAAAAAAGGCTCGTTTACAGGCGCGTATAATGACAGGAAAGGGATTCTGGAAGAGGCTGTCGGCGGGGTTGTTTTTCTTGATGAAATTGGTGACGCAGACCTGAAAACTCAGGTGCAGCTTTTGCGGTTTCTTGATAATGGAGGCTTTGTAAGGCTTGGAGATAACCAGCAGCGATATAGCAGGGTCCTTCTTGTTGCAGCGACAAATAAAAATCTGTTAGATGAAATAGCAAAAGGAAATTTCAGAGAAGATTTGTACCACCGTCTTTCAGAGCTCTCCGTTACAATTCCTTCCCTTAACCAGCGGAGGGAAGATATTCCGGATCTTGCAGTCCACTTTCTGGGCAAGCTTTATCAAACCTATAAAGAGCGAGAAAATGCCGGAGATACCTTGCCGGTGCTTTCTGAAGAAGCAAAGAAAATTCTTCTGCACCATTCATATAAAGGGAATATCAGGGAGCTTAGAAGTATCCTTCTCAGGTCACTTTTCTTCAGGAACGGTAATGTTATAACAGATCAGGATATACTTCACGCGATCAGTGACGGGATATGGAATGGCAATACAAACAGCTTGACAAATATGAGTGAACAGCTTGCGGACGGCATATTGAAGGAGATCGTTGAAGGGGGTGATTTCTGGAGCTCTGTATATAAACCGTTTTCAGATAAACAGATATCGCGTGATCTGGTTAAACTTGTTATTGACAGAGCCAGAGAGAGAGGTGGAAAAAGTATGCTGGAAGTAGCCCGTTATTTGCGGGCTGTTGTAGATGAACCTTCTGCGAGTGAAGATGCCAAGAGGGAATTTTTCAGGTTTAAGAATTTTTTGTATAAGACGGTTAAGATTTGATTCCCTCACAGAGGCACAGAGATAAACCAAAAACCTGGCTAAACCGCGAAACACGCAAAAACCGCAAAAAAAGCATAAACCACAAGGAACACAAAGGATTCACAAAGGACACAAAAAGGGTTGTCATTGCTGCGGCCTTGAGCCGCAATGACGTAGCGCCCCTTGTGAAAAACTTTGTGTACTTTGTGGTTAAAAATTAAATCAGTCGGAGAGAGCTTAGCTCAGGTATTACCTGAGCTGACATGTTGAAAATTGAATCAGTCGGTCAGCTAAAGAGAAATCAAAACAAGACAATTGGTTGAACCGCAAAACACGCGAAAATGTTTGGTTTTAACTCCACCCTCCACCCTCCACTCTTCACACTCCACACTATTTTCTATAAAAAGCTGACTAGTTGAGCCATCTCCCTTACAGCCTTTTCCAGCCCGGTTATGACAGCTCTGGCGATTATGGAGTGACCGATATTAAACTCTTCTATTCCTCTCACTTGAGCGAACATTTTTATATTTGAATAATTCAGGCCATGTCCTGCATTTACTCCAAGTCCCAGTTTACGGGCAAGCTTTACAGCGTTTTCTATCTCTATAAGTTCCTGATCCTGTGTTTTCCAGTCAGGGGCATCAGCAAAGTGCCCTGTATGGATTTCAACGTAGTCAGCGCCGGCTTTGTCAGCGGCTTTAATCTGTTCAGGATCAGGATCAATAAAGAAAGATACAGGGATTTCGGCTCTGTGGAGGTAATCAACAGCTTCTTTTAGTTCATCTCCGTTAATCCTGACATCTAAACCACCTTCAGTTGTAAGCTCCTTCCGCTTTTCAGGTACTATTGTACACATATCCGGCTTTACTTTCGCTGCTATTCCAAGTATCTGCTCGGTTGCGGCCATTTCAAGGTTTAATCTTGTTTTAACCGTCTGCCGTAGCAGATTTAGGTCGCGTTCCTGAATATGCCGTCTGTCTTCTCTAAGATGTATTGTTATGCCGTCAGCTCCTGCAAGTTCGGCAATAGCCGCGGCAGTGACCGGGTCCGGCTCAACTCCGCCCCTGGCCTGACGTAAGGTCGCGATATGGTCAATATTTACACCAAGCTTTGCCATTTTATTCTCCTCCCAAACTCTGTTTCACAGCTTCTGCTATCTCTTCTGCCCAGGCAGTTATCTGGCATTTATCCTCGCCCTCCAGCATAATCCGCAATAACGGCTCTGTTCCCGAATACCTTATCAGTATCCTTCCTTTATCTCCCAGCTTTTCTTCGATACTACTAATAACCTTTGCTGTTTCCGGTATTTCCATCACATCTTTTTTTTCTGATACTTTTACATTCATAAGTACCTGGGGAAGCGGCGTCATTATCTTAGCAAGTTCAGAAAGTGTCTGGTTTTTCCGGCGGATTATTGCCAGAAGCTGAAGAGCGGATAACATTCCATCTCCTGTGGTGTTATGGTCAAGGAAGATCATATGGCCGGACTGCTCTCCGCCAAGGTTGTACCCCCCTTTAATCATCTCTTCCACAACGTACCTGTCTCCTACGGCAGTTTTTACAACAGTTCCCCCTGCTTTTTTCATAGCAATATCCAGTCCCATATTACTCATTACAGTGGCAACCAGACTGTTTTTCGCCAGTTTGTTCTGTTTAATCATTTCGGTGGCGCATATGGCCATTATCTGGTCTCCGTCAACAAGGTTGCCGAATTCATCTACAAAAATAACCCTGTCAGCATCTCCGTCAAGGGCAATGCCAAGATCTGCCTTATTAGTTTTTACAGCTTCACTTATTACTTCTGGGTGAAGAGAACCGCACTCAGCGTTAATATTTGTACCGCTGGGTTTTACGCCTATTGTAATGACTTCAGCTCCAAGCTCTTCAAGTACGGCAGGAGCCACTTTATATGCTGCTCCATTGGCACAGTCCAGCACAATTTTCATACCGACAAGATCTAACTCTTTTGGAAAAGTGCTTTTTAAAAATACAACATACCGTCCTGCTGCGTCATCTATTCTAGAGGCCTTTCCAACTTCAGTAGCTACAGGCCGCAGAGAGTCTATTTTCTCTGAAAAGATAAGTTCTTCAATCTCCAACTCCATTGCGTCAGGGAGCTTAAAGCCATCTTTAAAGAAGAATTTTATCCCGTTATCCTGAAACGGGTTATGAGATGCTGATATTACTACGCCTGCGTCTGCCCTCATTGATGAGGTAATGTAAGCGATTCCCGGAGTGGGGAGAGGGCCGACCTGAATTACATCTACGCCCATTGAGCATATACCTTCGACAAGGGCGTTTTCTATCATATATCCGGAGAGTCTGGTATCTTTTCCTATTACAATCCGGTGTCTTTTATGGCCGTTTTTGAAGAGGTATGCGGCAGCTCTTCCGATCTGCATGGCTATTTCACATGTCATGGGGTAGACATTGGCAACGCCCCTCACACCATCGGTTCCAAAAAGCTTTTTCATGATTCTCCTTCACTGCCATAATCAATCAGGGCAGCAGTCATATCTACTACATCACGCATGGCTTTTACATCATGAACTCTGAATATCGAAGCGCCGTTAACCATTGATACAGCCAGAGTAGCAGCAGTGCCAAACAGTCGTTCATCTGGATTTCTTTTAAGAATATGGCCTATAAAAGACTTTCTGGAGCTTCCTATGAGCAGCGGTCTGTTAAATTTTTTCAACTCATGAAGGCGTTTTATGATCTCAACGTTTCCTGACACGCTTTTACCAAATCCAAGCCCAGGATCAAGGACGATCTGTTCCGAGGTAATTCCTGATTTTTCAGCCAGTCCAACAGATTTAGCTAGGGAAGAAGAAATCTCATCAATAATGTCGGAATAATCTGTATTGTTTTGCATTTCTGCAGGGGTTCCTCTGGTATGCATTAATACGACGCCTGCGTTGGCATCGGCAATAACAGATGCCAACGCAGGGTCAAAGGTAAGGCCGCTTATATCATTTATTATTTCCGCGCCGGAAGCTAAGGCTTCATAAGCTGTTTTTGACTTCCAGGTGTCAACAGATACAGGGATAGCGAGCTCTTTTATAACTCTTTCCAAAGCAGGCATGATCCTTTTAAGCTCTTCATCAGCTGAAACAGGGTTAGCACCAGGGCGTGTGCTTTCTCCGCCTATATCTATAATATCCGCCCCTTCAATAACCATTCTTTCCGCATGTTTTAACGTTTCATCAACGCTCTTAAGCGAGCCGCCCTCTGAAAAGGAATCCGGAGTCAGATTAAGAATCCCCATTATGTACGGGCGATCAGAGAGATCAAACCTGTTCTTTGCAGTATACCAGATCATCAGTTGTAAATTGCGCAGACATATATGTCAGGCTTCTTGAATATCAAGCTCATTTATTGCGATCTCTTCAGTTTGGGGCTGCGGTTTTTCCACATTTACAGGTAATCCCATTATTTCGTCTATCTCTTCGGCATTGAGATTCTCTTTTTCTATAAGAGCCAGAGCAATTTTATGGAGTTGTTCAATATTGTCCTGTAATAAAGTTTTTACTTTTGTGTAATTCTCTTCGACTATACGTCTTATTTCATTATCAATTTCAACGGCCGTAGATTCGCTGTAATCTTTATGGGTAGCCATATCTCTTCCGAGAAATATCTGTTCGTCTTTTTTACCGAATGATACTGGCCCGAGCTTGTCACTCATTCCCCATTCGCATACCATTTTACGCGCCATTTCTGTGGCACGTTCAATATCATTTCCTGCGCCTGTTGTCATTGTATTGAAAATAATCTCTTCCGCCGCTCTTCCACCCATAAGTACCGCTATTCTGTCGGTAAGAGAGTTGCGGGTATAACTATGTTTGTCTTCTATCGGAAGCTGCATTGTAACGCCGAGGGCCTGTCCTCTCGGTATAATTGATACTTTGTGCACAGGGTCCGTGTCTGGAAGAAGCTTTGCAACCAGCGTATGGCCGGCTTCATGGTAAGCGGTGCTTTTTTTCTCTTCATCAGATATTACCATGCTCCGGCGTTCAGTTCCCATCAGGACTTTATCTTTTGCGTCATCAAAGTCGTTTCTGTCTACAGTTGTTTTGCTTCTTCTGGCAGCAAGAAGCGCGGCTTCATTTACAAGATTAGAGAGGTCTGCACCTGAGAAGCCTGGCGTCCCTCTGGCTACAACGCTTAAGTCTACATCAGGGGCAAGGGGGACTTTTTTGGAATGGACTTTGAGGATCATCTCTCTGCCGTTGACGTCAGGGCGTGGCACTACAACCTGCCTGTCAAAACGGCCCGGTCGCAGGAGGGCAGGGTCAAGTACATCAGGGCGGTTAGTTGCGGCTACAAGTATTACCCCTTCGTTTGATTCAAAACCGTCCATTTCAACAAGGAGTTGGTTAAGAGTCTGTTCCCGCTCATCGTGGCCTCCGCCAAGTCCTGCTCCGCGATGACGTCCCACAGCGTCTATTTCATCTATAAATATGATGCATGGGGCATTCTTTTTCCCTTGTAAGAAAAGGTCCCGGACACGACTGGCACCAACGCCCACAAACATTTCAACAAAATCGGAACCTGAGATTGAAAAGAAAGGTACACCAGCCTCTCCCGCGATTGCCTTTGCAAGAAGGGTTTTTCCTGTTCCGGGAGGGCCTATTAGTAAAACTCCCTTCGGGATTCTGCCGCCGAGATTTGTGAATTTTTTTGGGTCTTTCAGGAATTGTATAATTTCCTGCAACTCTTCTTTTGCTTCGTCTATGCCGGCAACATCTTCAAACGTAATTTTCCCCTGTGCCTCACTAAGGAGTTTTGCCCGGCTTTTGCCGAATGCCATGGCTTTTCCCCCGCCTGACTGCATCTGTCGCATAAAAAATATCCATACGCCAACCAGCAGGATTAACGGAAACCATGTAATGAGTATTGAAATCCATGAAACTTTTTCTTCTTCGGGTTTGGCGGAAAGTTCTATGTTTTTGCCTATAAGATCATCAGAAAGTTTTGCATCGGCTGGTTTGTATGTACGGAAATCTTTTCCATCTATGTATTTGCCTGTAACGTCACTCCCCTGGATAACAACTGATTTTACTTTTCCCGCGTTTACCGATGCTATAAAATCGCTGTAGTTAAGCTTGTCAGGGGTAGTTTTCGGTCTATTTAACATGCTGATGACCAGAATACACATAAGTGAGATCACCAGCCAAAAGGATAACTGTTTATAAAACTGGTTCAAAAGATTGTACCTCCAATAAATAGAAGAGAGTTCATTTATCTCGAAAAATCGGTATCTTATTTAAAAAAGAAAAATTAGCATAAAGATTATACCATGACAAGAAGAAAGGCCTAATCATTACTGATCTTAATGGAAACAATATGCTTGCTTGAAGGTTTGGGCCTGGCTTTTTCCGCAAGTCTTAACCCAACTACAAAGAAGATTTCATTTTCAGATAACAGTAATGGTATATTTTTCCTTTCAGACAGGGGAATTTTAAGATCAATAAAAAGGTCCTTTATCTTTTTATTTCCATTCATTCTTGATGGATTGAACCTGTCCCCGTCTCTGAAATATCTAAGCTCCCATGGAAATGGTAATGAATCTCCATCAATAAAAAATTCCGCTTTTTGCTGAGAATCTAATCTGTCCGGTATATGCTCTGTCAGCCTGATATCTAATCTTCTCCCATCAGATAGTTGGTAGATTCCCTCCCCTTTGATATCCATAGGTTGCGGATTTTCTTCAGAAGTTGGCTTCAGGCAGAAAATTAAAGAACTATAGCAGCGCTTTACCTGAATATTATTATAGAGATTAATTATGCTGTTCGGTTTTTCGGATAGTGTGAGATTCTCGATTGCTTTTATATGTCTAAAGGATATCTTTTTAAGATCTCCTTTCATTGCCATAATAGCCTGTTTATAAACTCGGTATCTGATTGCTTCCGCTTCTGAGCGGATTTTTTTTATATCAAGCATAACATGTTCTTTGTCTATTTTAGAGCTGATGAAAACCTGTTTTGCCATTTCATCAAGCAATAGCTCGTCTTTTCCCAGAAGCTCCGCTGTGTTACAGAGCTGCTGGATAATGTTTGGGTTGTAAGATTGCAATATAGGGATTAATTCATGCCTGATCCTGTTCCTAAGGAATTTTCTGCTGTTGTTGCTGCTGTCATCTCTCCATTGATAATGGTTTTTTTCAAGATACTCTTTGATTTCAGATTTACTGACTTGCAGCATGGGTCTGATAAAAAGATTATTATGGGATTTAGGCTGCATTCCTTCAATGCCTTTGCCTGAAGAGCCGCGTAAAAGCCTCATAATAACTGTTTCTGCCTGGTCGTCCATATGATGGGCAAGGGCAATTTTGTTTGCGTTATGTTTTTCAGCCACTTGTCTGAAAAATTCGTACCTAACCTCTCTCCCTGTCTCTTCAAGAGAGAGCTTTCTCTTTTTTGCAATATCTGAGACATCTGCTTTAATAGTTTCAAAAGCCAGATTATATTTATTGGCAATTTCTTTTACGAACAGTTCATCATCATCAGACTCTTTTCCACGCAATAAATGATTTACGTGGGCGATAATAAGTACAGGTTTTATCTCCATATTTGCAAGAATATGGAGCAGCGCAACGGAATCCGCACCGCCGGAAACACCCACAATTACCCTGTCTTTTGCATGTATGAGGTTTTGTTCTTTTATGAAACTGAATATCTTCTTGGATAAGTTATGCATAAGAAGTAATATATTTATCTGCATTGATTATTGCAAGACGCAAGAGGGGTTATGCCACTATTTATAATTATTTTTCTGACGATATATGGATTAGCCCATCTCTATATCTTTTTTAAGGTAAGAGCGGCATTTCACCCTTCAATACCTTTAACTGTTCTGTTAGCTGTTTTCCTTCTCTTAATGAATGGCGCGCCAATAATTTCAAGAAGCCTTATGAGGGTTGGGCATCTGAGGTTAGGTTCCCTGTTTTCTGAAGTAGGGTATTGGTGGATGGGGCTTTTACTTCTGTTTGTCTCTGCTTCTTTTGTATTAGAAGTTTATCGTCTCATCGGTTATATGGCTTCACTTATTGTTAAGAAAAAAGTTTTAACTATCAGTCCGCTGGCCTTTGTTTTAATTGCGGCAGGATATACGGTTATTGTTGGTATATACAGCTGGAATGAAGCCAGAAATGTCAGGGTTGAACATATTACAATAAAAACTGACAAGCTCCCTTCTGATATACCTAAGTTAAGGATTGTGCAGATTTCAGATGTTCATATGGGGGAATTTGTAGGTAAAGCCAGAGTAAATAATATAGTAAATATAATTAAGAGTGTAAATCCCGACATACTTATTTCAACAGGAGATCTGGTTGATGGGCAGCTGCACCATTTCAGCGGTATGTATGAGGGGCTTCAAAGTATTAGGCCTCCTTTCGGGAAATTTGCCATTCTTGGTAATCATGAATATTATGCAGGGGTTTCTCAAGCTGAGGATTTCACAAGAAAATGCGGATTCATTATTTTGAACAATAAAATTCAGAATATTCCGGGATTGCTGAATATCATAGGAATAGATGATGCAGTATACCAGGGTGGTGCTAAAAGCGATACGGCATTGGAAACATCTCTTTTAAATCAAGCTGACAAAAATCTGTTTACATTAATACTCAAGCATAGGCCTATTGTAACTAATTCTTCTATCGGACATTTTGATTTACAGCTTTCCGGCCATACTCACGGCGGGCAAATATTTCCTTTTAACCTTTTCGTAAAATTGCAATTTCCGTTTGTTGCCGGATTCTTTAATTTAAAAAGCGGGTCAATGATTTATGTAAATCGCGGGGCAGGCACATGGGGACCTCCAATGAGATTTCTAGCTCCTCCTGAAGTTACGGTAATAGACCTTGTTAAAAAATAGCAAAAAATTGAATTTCTGCACTTTTATACTGTAGCTTGACACTGTAATATTGCTACTGTATATAGGTTTATCGTTATTATATTTAAGGTGTTAAATGGCTGATATTATAATCATATTCGCAAAACTTTCTGATTTTTTCCTTCAACTCTACATGTTTATTATTATTGTCCGTGCGCTGATTTCTTGGTTTAATCCAAATCCGTTTCATCCTATTGTAAAATTTCTTAACAGGGTCACAGACCCTATTCTTTATAGAATAAGGGCTGTAATACCGCCGGCAGGAGGCTTGGACCTGTCGCCAATAGTAGTTATTTTTGTAATTTTTTTAATACGGAAGTATATTGTAATCTCAGTTCTTGAGCTTGGCTTAAGATTAAAGGGGGGCATGTGATGAAGATCACTCCTATGGATATCCAGCAGCAGCAGTTTAAAGGGAAAATATTCGGCGGATTGAACCAAAATGACGTTGATACCTTTCTTCAGCTTGTTGCACAGGAGATGGAAGCTCTTGTCCGTGAAAATACGGAATTAAAGGATAAAGTGCATAAGTCAGAACTTCAGGTTGATGAGCTGGCTATAAGAGAAGCTAACCTCAGAGAAACAATGTTGGCGGCTCAGAAAATTTCTGAAGAGATGAAGAGTAATGCCGAAAGAGAGGCTAAACTGGTAATTTCTGAATCAGAGGTTAAAGGGGACAGGATTGTAGCTGATGCTGAAAACAGGCTGGCTCAACTTAATAATCAGATCAGTGAGGTACGCCGTCAGAAGCTTCAATTCGAAATGGCTCTGAAATCACTTATTGAAGCTCATCTGAAAATGCTGGCTATGGATGAATGATTGCCAAAGACTTTGGCGATATTTTTGTGCAATCCGGCGAAGATACGGTTTTCCCGATAATTGTACAGCCAAGAGCCGCTAGTAATCAAATATCCGGTATATTAGGCGGAGAGGTAAAAATAAAAGTAACATCTCCCCCAATTGATGGTGCAGCAAACAATCTTTGCAGAGAATTTTTTGCAAAACTTCTTCATATTGGAAAGTCTAAGGTAACTATTATATCAGGGGAAAAATCAAGACATAAAGTAATGAAAATTGAAGGGATTAAGAGCAGTAAAGTTGCTGGGATTATTTTGACAGCATTAGACGAAAAGAGGTAGCCTATTTTTAGCTGTAAGAGGACTGATTGATGAAAGCAAGAGATATTATGAATACCGATTTTTCTGTTGTTTCGGCAAAGGCGCCTGTAGTTGAAGCGTTCAAAGTTTTAAAGAGTAATTTTGATTCCAAGCGTAACGCAAATTCTGCCCCTGGGCTCATAGCGCAGAATGAAAAAGGTGAACTTGCAGGAGTATTGTCTCCTCTGGGGCTATTAAGGGCATTCACAAGTTTTGCTTCTGAGATGCCAAGGCCGGATAAATTAACTCCAAAATTTTATAAGGAACTTTGTGATTCACTGAGAAATAAAAAAGTTGAAGATATTATGGACTGGCAATCCATTTTTGTTACAGCAGATGCTGAACTTTTGGATATAGCTGCCTTGTTTGTACAAAACCGTTTTCACCGGATTCCGGTTGTTGAAGATAAGCATGTTGTTGGGGTGATCTACCGCTCCAATCTCTTATTTGCGTTAGCAGCTGATCTGGCTTAGCTTTAATACGGCTTTCTTGACAAGAGGCGTATCCGGTTATTATATTTCACCTATTAGTTTTTAGAAATTTAGGAGCTGTTTAGTTATGCCACTATATGAGTATAAATGTAACAAGTGTAATAGGCAATTTGAGATCCGTCAGAAATTTTCAGATTTGCCTGTAACAATCTGCCCTGAGTGTGGTGGAGAGGTGAAAAAGCTTATATCGAGCGCAGCCTTTGCGTTAAAAGGTGGCGGATGGTCTTCTGAAGGGTATGGCAACGAAAAGAAAAATAGTGATCCCCCCGCATGTCCTGCAGCAGCGGCAGGAGATTGTCCAGGTTGCCACTCTGCAAAATGATTTCTATATAAAAAATTAAACTATATAAGGAGAGCTGGTCATGGCCCAAATAATTGATGGTAAGGCAATAGCTTCTAAAATCCGTAATGAATTGACTGAAACTGTAAAAGAACTTTCAAAAAAAGGGATAACTCCCGGATTAGCTGTTGTGCTTGTAGGGGAAGATCCCGCAAGTAAAGTATACGTAAGTATGAAAGAAAAAGCATGTGCTGCTGCGGGGATATTTTCTGATGAACATAAACTTCCGGCGGAAACTTCGGAAGCAGATCTCCTGGCTTTAATTGACAAGCTTAATAATGACCCGAAAATCCATGGGATTCTTGTACAGCTGCCTTTACCAAAACATATTAATAGTGAGAAAGTCCTTGAAGCAATCTCTCCCAAAAAAGATGTAGACGGTTTTCATCCTTATAATGTCGGAAGGCTTGTAGTTGGTAAACCTACATTCCAGGCATGTACCCCTTATGGTATCATGGTAATGTTAAAAGAAATCGGAGTTGATCTTACAGGCAAAGAAGTTGTTATTGTAGGACGTTCCAACATTGTCGGAAAACCTGTAGCTCTTATGTGCCTTCAACAAAACGCGACAGTTACAATCTGCCACTCTAAAACCAAAAACCTGGCGGAAAAAGTTAAAAGTGCTGATATCGTTATCGCTGCAGTGGGTGTTCCCGAAATGGTAAAAGGGGACTGGATTAAAGATGGAGCAGTTGTTATAGATGTAGGAGTTAACCGTGTCGGAGAGAAAAAGCTTGTCGGTGATGTAGAATATGAAAAAGCTGCCCAGCATGCTTCTGCTATAACCCCTGTTCCCGGCGGAGTGGGACCGATGACGATTACGATGCTGCTTTACAATACCGTTGAATCTGCCAAGAAGTGCTGCTGCATATGACGCAGTCTTTTGCCATATTATACACAGCATAAAATAGTGTGGAGTTTGTAGTGTGGAGAGTGGAGTTCAAGCCACAATTAAGTAGCAGTGTGTATCGTTTGACCGTAGGGGCGGCATTCTGCCGCCCGTGTTGTTTGGCGATGAAACGGCGGGCGGCAAAATGCCGCCCTTACGTAAAAGCCTATCATTACCAGCGCAGCTGAGCAATCCAGAATGTTTTGTTTGAACGAGGTTTAAAATGAAACATGTAAAGAAGGCAGTATTCCCGGTAGCAGGGCTTGGTACGCGGTTTCTTCCGGCTACAAAAGCCTCACCAAAAGAGATGTTGCCTTTAATTGATAAACCTCTTGTTCAATATGTTGTTGAAGAAGCTATGGCTTCAGGTATAGAACAGGTACTGTTTGTTACAGGCAGGGGTAAGCATACCCTTGAAGATCATTTTGACGTTGCTTTTGAACTTGAAGCTTTATTGAGTGGAAAGGGCAAGGACACAGAGCTTTGCCAGGTAAGAGAAATATCCAATATGGTTCGTATCTTCTACGTGCGTCAGAAACAGGCATTAGGTCTTGGCCATGCGATTCTCTGCGCGAAAGATTTTGTAGGTGACGAACCTTTTGCCGTTCTTTTAGGCGATGACATTATAGATGGAGAAACTCCCTGCTTATCACAACTTATGAATGTTTATAATAAATATGGGAGTACTGTTCTGGGTTTAGAGCATGTGCCTATGGAGAATATCTCTTCTTATGGTTGTGTAAGCGGGGAAGAGATATCTGATTCTGTATTTAAAGTGACTAATCTTGTAGAAAAGCCGAAAAAAGAAGATGCTCCGTCAGACTTGGCTATAATAGGGCGTTATATTCTTACTCCTGATATTTTTCCGATACTTGCGAAACAGAGCCCGGGGAAGGGCGGAGAGATACAGTTAACAGACGCGATTCTTGAACTTTCCAAAACAGACGCGGTATATGGGTGCAAGTTTGAAGGAATCCGTCATGATTGCGGTGATAAGCTTGGTTTTCTTAAAGCAACTGTTGATATAGCTTTAAAAAGAGAAGAGTTTGGTAAAGATTTTGAGAAATATTTGAGAGAACGGTTAACATAGTAAGGGACGCGCACCCGAGCGTCCCGCCCTGATGGCACCCACCTAAATGAATGAATTTTCCAGAAGAAAACCTAATTGCCCACAAAAATTAGCCCTTCGTATCACTATCGTATTTTTTCGTATCAAATCGTATCATTTTTATTGAAAATAACTTTGCAGTATCGTATCATTATTACATATTTACGGCTCAAATCGTATCATATAAAATTATAACATATGGAAAATAAAATATTTAACTTCAAGCTGAATATTGACTGGAAACTGATAAATCTTATCAGTGTAATTGACCGTTTTGACTCTCAATGGACAGCGATAGAACGGCGAGAAGGACAAAATTTGAAACAGTTGAAAACCATTGCCACTATACATAGCGTTGGTGCATCAAATCGTATAGAAGGTAATCAAATGACTAACGAAGAGATTGATGTTCTGCTAAGAAATATTGACATTGCAAAACTCACGGACAGAGATTCGCAAGAGGTTGTTGGCTATTTTGATGCTCTTGATTTAATTTCTGCCAGTTACGAAAATATTGCTGTTACTGAAAGCAATATCAAGAGCCTGCACAACACTTTGATGAAATACAGCACAAAAGACGAGTGGCATAAAGGCAATTATAAACAGCACAGTAATGCAGTCGAAGCAACTTTTATTGATGGGACTCGACAAATTATTTTCCAAACTACAGAAGCAGGTTTTCCCACTGAAGATGCAATTAGAGCACTTACTGATTGGTACAATACTGAAACGGAAGCGCACTCTTTAATAAAATGTGCTGCGTTTGTGTATGAATTTTTAAGCATACACCCATTTCAAGATGGTAATGGCAGATTAAGCCGTTTGCTTTCAACACTGTTACTTTTAAAAAATGGATACAAATGGATTCAATATGTAAGTTTTGAACACGAAATCGAAAATAGAAAGTCGGAATACTATCAAGCCTTGCGGGCTTGTCAGGCACAGCGACCGAACGAAGATGTTACAGTTTGGATTAACTTTTTCTTAATTGCCTTGCGCAATATTCAAACACAACTGATGAAAAAACTTGAACAAAGTGGCATAAAAACACAACTCTTACCTCGTGAAAAAGCAATTTTAACAATCATTCAAAATTATTCGGGCATAAAATCAAGCGAAATTGCCGAAAAATTGGCAATACCCAATTCAACAGTAAAACGCATTTTAGCGAAATTACAGAACAAAGGAATAATTGAGAAACAGGGAAGAGGTCGTGGAACGATTTACTTCTCTAAAAGTCAGTAAAAAACCTGCTCATAGCTAAAATGTAGGTCAATTTAACACTCCATTCTTACCATCCGCGTTATTTTGTGCAGCAAATAACCAAAAGCCAAAATGTCAAGATGAAAATTATTTTTCAGTTTTCGTTCCAATAACTTCCATTACAAGTTTTCTCCGCTCATCTTCGTTTCTTAACGATGTGCATAGACAAAAAAAGCCCCGTTTCTTGTGAAACGGGGCTTTTGCATGGAATAAAATTAAATAATCAGATTAATACTTGGTTACGGTCTTTCAGGGCTAGTCCATGCTCCTGTTGTACGGTTCCAGCCGATGAGGAATATCATGCTTTCTGATGTTCCCGGAGCTAAGGTTGTTAAGGTGCTATCAGCATATGCTGCAGCGCCTTTTGTGAATAAGCCGGAAGATGCTAACCCAGATGTATTGGAGATAGCAACTGCGGTTGCACTTACCGAACCGTCCATGCTTCCATCATCAATATAATCAATGCTGTCATAGAGCAGTCTGCGTGTGTAAGTTCTAGCATGGGCATACGCTCCTGAGTCTGAAAGCAGCATTGCTACGTTATGGATCGCTCCTGAAATTTTTATAGCGTTATAACCTGTAGGTACTACGACTGTGCTTGAAGTCCATGCGGTGCTCGTTGTTAAAGTTTGAGTATTAAAATTAACAGTCATTGTCATACCTGCTGTTGGCCCGATTTTGGCGTTGAAAACATCAACGAAGAGCTGAATTGCATTCTGGAAGCTTTCTTTATTAGGTGTAATAAAGTATGTGTTGAAATCAGCTGCGTTTGTGATGCTGTGACCGCCTTCTGATGTATGGCATTGGTTACAAACACCTTTTACTGTTGAGTCGCTTATGGCGCTCAGTGTGTGACTTGCTTTTCCATCTGCACCTTTTCCGCCATAGTGACAGACAACGCATGGGCCGTTGGAATTAAAGTTGTTGTTGAAGAAGCCCGATGAATTATGGCTGTCAGTGATAATTTTAGTTGTACCAAGGCTGCGGTGTGTACTTGTGATTGTACCGCCGTCAAGGTCAGCCATAAGTGATTTTGCATATGTAGGATTTACAGCAGAGTCAACTCCAACAGGAATGATGCCATCGCCGCCTGGGGTGCTTGCCAGAGTATTTGCAAGAGGTCTTCCTGCTGTTGAGAAGCTTATAAATCCTGTTTTTACATACATGATGGCGGCTGAGTTCAGATAGTGAGCTGCGTCAATTGTTGCAGCCGCATTTTCAGCGCCCTGAGGTTCAGGAACATGAGCGGCGTCATGACACATAATACAGAGGTTAGAACCGCCTACATCAGGGTATTTATGCTTCCCGTTAAACGGACCGCCATTTGCAGGCGCGGTAGTCTCTCTGGCATTAGTTGTTGATGTTGTTGGCACAGAAGTATTGTAGTTGTTCCACCAGCCGTTTGTACTGCTTGTGTAACTTATCTGAGCTGCTGCTATCTGAGTGGCTGTTGCAGCCCCTTTGAGTGTTCTTAGGGTCCCTTTAGTTACATCAGCATGACAAGCCCAGCATGGTACAAGACCTTTACCTGCTGCTCCAGGCACACTACCAATAGCACTCTTGTCAACTGCTATACCACCGCCTGCACCATTTCCGGGGTCAGTAGAGCCAGTAGCAGGAGCCGCGCCGGTAATGAATCTGGCAATTTTGGTAGCATTAGGGCCGTTATAGTTCTTCACTGCTGCAACGAAATTGTTTGGCAGATGGCAAGGCGAACAGTTGTTGAGGCCTGTAGTAGCGCTTGCAATTTCAGTCGGCCAGTCTGAAGAAGCCTTGGCAACTGCATCGGTTGTTGCAACAACAAATGCTGCGTCCCCTCTTGCAGGGAACGGGTTCCCGCTGGTTACGTCAGTAGCTACAGCAATTTTGTTGGCTAACAGATGGCCTGCATGACCGGATAATGCCCAGTCTCTATGAATTGTTGAAGGCCCGTCAGCAGGGTTAGTATTAGTTCTCAGCTCGTGATCGTGGCACTCAAAACATGGGTTAGGATTTACGGCTCCAGTCTCATCTACAAAACGTACTCCGTAACCCCTTAATGGTGGTTCTGAGGTTCCAGTCCCCGATATACTATCAAAGTGTGTAGAAGCGATAACTCTCCACCAGCTT
>WQYY01000029.1 GCA_009780995.1 Desulfuromonadales bacterium | reverse complement strand
CTTCTTCCCTAAAATGAAAGTATCATGGAATACATATCCGAATAATATCGGGCATTTCTACACCCTTGGATGCTTCCGCTGCCATGATGGCAAACATGTAAGCGCAAATAAAAAGGTAATTTCCAAAAACTGTGATAATTGCCATACTCTGTTAAATCAGATTCAGGAAAATATTCCAAAAGGGGAAAAACCAAAAAGCTTTGTACACCCGGCTGATATTGGAGATGATCTCTATAAAATAAACTGCAGTGAATGTCATATGGCAGGCAGTTCTGGTAGTGACTGCAACGGATGTCATATATCAAACAATTCTGATATATAAGCGGAAGCACCCCATCAACCGTAGTGGCGCACACTGTGCGCCCGTGTTGTCATCACTACGGCATTTATCGTAGGAGTCGGCGTCCCCGACGACTAGTGGTTTTTTGACCACCCGCCCTACAGGCACCCCTCCATAGAGAAAAATTAAAAGCAAAGATCATAAACAATGACACAGGATTTTGAGTCATAGGTAAGGCGCCATGTAGGTGACGCACATTGGGCGTCCCGAAATAAAACACGGGTCGTCTAGGATGCCGCCCACTACAGTCAACCGAGGCACGACGAAGGCAACACCGCGTATAGCCAAAAGCTGAAGTCATACAGAAGACAAAAAAAGGGAGGTTGCGTTATGCAACCTCCCTTTTTTTGTTATCCAACAAATGAATCAATTAATGCTTATGGTCTTCGTGAACATGAATGGTTTTATAGCCTGAGAAAATACTTGATATAAGGCCTGACCGTTCTTTTATGTCGCATAGCCAGCCACTGTAAAAATGCTGAATTACGAATCCTATTACTAACCACATAAGAATATGATGAATATTCCTTATAGCTTGTTCGTTGATAATGCCGGTACCCCAGGTTGTTCCGGCAGCAACAGTCCCACCAGGATCATGTATTCCGTAAAGTATCAAGCCCGTGGCTATTAATCCAAAATACATAAGAAAAACGAAAACATAAGCAGCAGCAGCAACAGGATTATGGCCAACGAAATCAGGGGCTTTTCGGCTCAGAAAAGTATAAAACGCCAGTGCGCCAATCATTTCTTTCCGGCCTTCTGCTGTCAGATAGGGGAAGAATACTCTCCAATGGGCATATTCGTTCCCTTTAAATGCCCAATATATCCTGTATAGTATTGAGACTGTAAAAGCAAAGGCAAAGAAAAAGTGCACCCACCTCATCCACATCATAACTGTTTGGGGAGATATTGATTGAACAATGGTAAATGGATGTGCAATAAAGAGGCCTGTTACAGTAAGTATAAAAATCGAAAGGGCATTGACCCAGTGTACAAGACGAACGGGTATTTCCCACACATATTTTATTGCCAGTTTTGCCATAAGTTTAACCTCCTATTTTTATAGCGCCTTTATTCGTTACTAAAATCTCGTGAAATGATCACCTTTATCGTCCTTCTTCTCCTCTTCTTCTGCTTCCTCTTTTACTGGTACAAAGTAGTGAAGGAAAATATTAATAAGGCCATGGCATGAGAAGATAACTGCACTGGCCAGTGCTATTAAAAAGCCAATTCTATCTACAGTTATGTCTATCCCATATATAGAAACACCTTGGTTAGCATGTACAGGAGTCTTTGCAAAATCAAGAGACGCATTTTTATGACATCTTGAACAGGTAGCTACAAGATTAGCCGGATTTACAGTAGATCTTGGGTCAGTTGAACGAAATACAGTATGACCGGTATGACAATCGGCACAACCTGCAACTTGTTCAGGTACCCCAAGCCTGTAGTATCTGCCATGAAAGCTATTCATATAACTCGTTACTCTAAAGGTGCTGAAACCATTTCTTTCCGCTAGTTTTTCATCAGCATGACATCTAACACAAACTTTTGTAGTAAACTCACGCTCTTCGCGGGAACCAGGGATAAGTTGCTGTATTGCATGGAGATTATGGCAGTCAGCACACGATGCTGAGTCCTGATTTCCCTTTGCAACCCCTTGCCCATGAACCGATTCCTGATAAACAGTCTGTTGAGTATGACATCTTAAACATACGGCAACAACAACCCGCTTATCCATAGTCCTGCCCCATGGCTGCAAGATATGAATATTCGTATGACAGTCAACACACCTAACATTGTTCTTAAAGTGAACACTGTCATTGTATTCGGTGGTCTCTTTGGCATGGCATCTTATACAAGCCACCTGAGAAGGCTTTGTTTCACCTTTCATATGTTGGGCAAGATCAGTAATTTCCGTATGACAGCTTGTACATGCAACTCTACCATGAGCAGAAGCTGCAAAAGCAGCCATATTAATCTTATCGCTATGGCAACCGAGACATGTGGCAGGGTCAATAGCCAGCCCATCTTCTGCAAATGCAGAAGAGGCAAAGGCCAAAATAAGGAGAGAGATTGCTGAAAAAACAATTCGCCAGTGTGACATACACTTCCTCCATGAGCTTTTTATGTTCAAAATAATCCGAACAACATAACTATTTCGTATAAGATACAAGAACGAGGGGACTATACCCCAAAACAATGCATTTTTCAAACAAATTGTATACACAATTAATTTAGGCTCATGACTGAAACAACATATAAAATTGACAACAACCAGTCACTTTGTTAATTTTAGCTGACTAAATCATATAATAAGGGATCTACAAAGATGTCAGATAAACATAAAAAATTATTTATCCCCGGGCCGATAGAAGTTGCCCCTGAAATCCTCCAGGCAATGGCAATGCCTATGATCGGCCACAGAACAAAAGAGTATGCAGCTATACACGGGCGGATAAAAGCAAATCTTAAGAAGCTCCTTTTCACTGACAACAGAGTTTTTCTGTCTACATCAAGCGCCTTTGGCCCCATGGAAGGAGCCGTTCGTAACCTTGTAAAAAAACGTTGCGCAAACTTCTGTAACGGGGCTTTTTCAGATAAATGGCATGATGTGACAATAAGAACTGGAAAAGAAGCTGATGCTTTCAAGGCTGAATGGGGACAGCCAATCACACCGGAATTGGTTGATAAAGCCCTTTCAACAGGCAAATACGACTCTATGACCCTTATTCATAATGAGACATCAACAGGGGTAATGTCACCACTTCCTGAAATAGCGGAAGTTTTAAAAAAATACCCCGATGTTGTTTCAATAATCGATACTGTCTCTTCTATGAGCGCTTTAAAGATACCGCTGGACGAGCTTGGAATAGATTGTTGTATTTTTGGGGTACAGAAAGCCTTTGCTCTTCCCCCTGGTCTGGCTGTTTTTACCGCATCAGAAAAAACTCTCAGCAGAGCGGAAACCGTAGAGAACCGTGGTTATTACTTTGATTTCATTGAATTTGCAAAAAATGACGAAAAGGATAATACCCCCTCAACCCCTTGTATCTCTCAAATCTATGCAATGGATTTACAGCTTCAGCGAATATTTGAGGAAGGTCTTGAAGCGCGATGGAAGCGACATGAAGAAATTGCCAATTTCGTAAGAGAGTGGGTACTTTCCGAAGGCTTTGAGACATTCCCTGAAAAGCCTTACAGGTCAATGACCCTTACATGTGGGGTTAATAAGAGAGAAGTTGATCTCGCAAAGTTAAAATCAATGATGGGTGAACGTGGCTATGCCTTTGATGACGGGTATGGGAAAATTAAAGGTAAAACATTCCGTATAGCTCATATGGGGGATACGAAACTGGAAGATCTTGCAGACTTCACGGCAAACCTTAAAGAATGTATGGCATTGATGTAGGGGCGCACAGTGTGCGCCCAACGACACGGGCGATCAATGATCGCCCCTACACTGAGATAACATTCACAGCTTTTCTACTCACGGAAAGAACATATACAAAAGTAAGTCTTACCGGAGAATCTTCCTCAAAATCTTTCGCATAATCCATCATAAACATTGCACTGAAAGTGCTGAGCCGCACACTAGGAAAAATCCCGGCTCTCTCAGCTATTTCCGCATGTGGAATCGGCGCTTTTGGGCTACCGGAAATTGCGCTATTATCAGACAGAAAATCAGGGAAACCGCTGCCCGGATACCCTTGCATACAGTAATCAAAACGGAGCGCATCCATTAAAAGGAGTCCCTTCTCCGGCTCATAACGGCCTTTAATAAACTTAACAAAAAATGAAAAAGGTTCATGCAAAAGAGTCGAACTTATATCAACAGACTTTGCCATTGCATCAAACACCACACTTAAAGGCTCAATCTCTGAAATTCTCTTTAAAGTGGCTTTAAATGCCCCTTTGTTGTAAAATTTTTCTATAATTTCAGCAATTTTACGGATATGTACTGTATCCTCAAAAGAGAGCCATCGGTTTTTTAACACAACGTACGGAGGTGCCGCTGAAAAGATATAATCATTCTCAGCGCCAATTTTCCTCATAGCGGTTCCCTTAAGCACCTTTAGAAGTTCAATCTGTATAAAATGAGGAGAAAGATTTAAAAGTTTCTCCAAAGAATCTAAAAATCCGGCAATATCCTCACCGGGAAGGCCTGCCACAAGATCAAGGTGAAGCGTAACCTCTGTTTCATTCCTTAAACGGCTTATATTTTCAAATAGTCGCGGAAAATCCGATTCTCTCCCAACACTGTCTAAAGCAGTGGAATTTGTCGATTGCACTCCTATCTCAAACCTGAACATATCTGCCGGCGCCATGCTAAGAACTTTAAAATTTGAATCTGTAAGAAGTTCCGCTTTTATTTCAAAATGAAACTTCGCAGACCGATTATACCTAAGAATAAATTCCCATATATGGTTCGCTCTTTCGGCATCGTAGTTAAAGGTTCTATCCACAAACTTAACAGTAAGGCCATCCCGTTTCATAAGCAGCATAAGATCATTTTCAACACGTCCTGTTGAAAATGGCCTCACACCTTTTTCAATAGATGACGTACAGAAAGCGCACGAAAAAGGGCAGCCTCTGGAAGTCTCAAAATACAGAAGAGGCTTTGAATCATCAACAAAACCAGCAACAAAAGGGGACGGAATAGAATCCAGATTCTGTAAAACAGCTCTTGGTGCAGTATTTACAACCTCTTCATAACACCTGAAAGTTATCCCGGCAATATTTGAAAGAGCGCTCAGTAACCCATTATTATCCTCTCTATGTAAAGTCAGGGCGCTGATAAGCTCAAAAAGAGTCTCCTCACCTTCTCCCCGAACAATAAAGTCGACAGCAGGATTACTCAAAAGAAGCTCGTTACAACCGAAAGAAACCTCAGGCCCACCTAAAACAATAAATATATCAGGCCTTACAAGCTTAAGATCGGAAACTATTTTCAGTGTTTCCGATATATTCCAGATATAGCAAGAAAAAGCTACAATATCCGCATTTTCACTAATGATTTTGGATAAGATAGACTCTGTCCGGTCGTTTATTGAATACTCCCTTATACTAACTACAAGATTAGGAACAGTTCTTACAGAAACAGCAAGGTAAGGAAGGGCGATAGAAGAATGAATATACTTTGCATGGAGTGTTGTTAACAAGAGCTTCATGCAACAGATTGTACCTTATGAAAAGCTTCCATTCCAGAAAAAGTTAATCAGGCGCACACTGTGCACCCCTACATAGTTTTTAATTTTCAACCGCGAAATACGCGAAAAACACGAAAATAAAACATAAACCGCAAAGAACGCAAGGAGCACGCAAAGGACACAAAAAAAGAATTTTGAATGTTTTTAAAATAGCGTCCTTTGCGAAACTTTTGCGCACCTTGTGGTGAAAAGAAATAAAAGATTTTCTCTGTGCTCTCTGTGCCTCTGTAAGGGATTATTTGTTATCGGGACGCCCGGTGCACGTCCATACATTGTTATTATTCCTGCTGCCCTACTGATTCACGCCGCTTACGCTTACGAATAGCTTTTCCCAAACGCCTTCTTCTAGGGCATGAGATAAGAGCAGTAACAGGCCCGGAAAATATATAACATCCAAGTAAAGCAAACATCATTACTGTAGGTTCAGCAGCAATAATAATGAGCAGTGCAACAGCTAAAACCAAAAAGCCAAACGGCTGGCGCTTGATAATGCCAGGATCTTTAAAAGAGTAGTATTTAACATTGGAAACCATAAGAAACGCCAAGCAATAGATAAGAATCAATATCGCCAATTTTCTATAAGAGCTGTCCCACCCCATATGATAGAAGAAGAGGATAGTTATAGATACCATACTTGCAGCGGCAGGCGAAGGGAGTCCTATAAACCGTTTACTTTCCACCGTCTCTACCTGAACATTGAACCTTGCAAGACGGAGAGCAGCGCAGACAACAAAAAGAAATGCCGCAAGCCAGCCTAACCGACCAAATGGACGAAGCGCCCAAAGATACATAAGCAGACCAGGAGCTACACCAAATGCGACTAGATCTGCGAGGGAATCATACTCTACACCAAATTTACTCATTGTCCCTGTTGCCCTAGCAACCTTACCATCAAGGCCGTCGAACAGAGCGGAAACAAGTATCCATATTGCGGCCGTTCTATAATTACCGTTAACCCCAGCAACAATCCCGTAAAATCCTGCAAACAGGCTACCGGTAGTAAACAGGTTCGGAAGAATATAAATACCTTTCTTCATACTCTCCCGTCTTCGGGTAGTATCATCTGTTGGTATTTCACTGTTCATTTGAGTATTCCTAAAACCGTTTCACCTGAGCGTGTTTTTTCACCCATAGATACCTTTATTTCAGTATCTTTTGGGAGAAAAACATCAAGTCTTGACCCAAACCGGATTAGCCCGTATCTCTTCCCGCGGGTTAACATCTCTCCGACTTTGGGATAACAGACTATCCTCCTGGCAACTAGCCCAGCTACCTGTACAACTACCAGCTTAACCCCTTTCAGTGTCTCAAGAACAAGAGCATTTCTCTCATTTTCAAAAGTTGCTCTTTTATCCCGGACATCCAAAAATTTACCTTTTATGTAGTATGAGTCAAGCACTTTCCCTGTAACAGGAACGCGATTTATATGTACATTAAAAATTGACATAAAAATACTGATTTTAATCATCTCTTCCTTAAGATGATCTTCAAAAGCTTCTCCGAGATAGATTACTGTACCATCGGCAGGGGCTATCACGCTGTTCTCATCAGTAGGGGTTGTGCGTTCGGGGTTTCTAAAAAAGAAGATAGAAAAAACTGTAAGAATCAAGAATATACCGGCAAAAACCGAGAAAAACAGAAAATGAGCAATATAGACAATGAGGCAGCAGATAACAGTCGTTACCGCAAAACCTGCAATGGAGGGGTAGCCTTCAGTAGCTATGGGTTTATTTTGATTTCTCATCTGCATCTCTATTCTTTGACTTCGGCTTTTGGACATATGCTGCGCTGCCTGCAGCGTATCTTGGTTGTGTAGGGGCGACCGTCCCCGGTCGCCCGACAACACGGGCGGCAGATTGCCGCCCCTACATAAAATCCTATGCCATTAAGTGTGCGAAAACCTGTAAAGTCAGGTGTATTATGAGCTTACATATTTCTGACCCCACGCTTCCCTCAGCCGAAGTCATATAACAAAGCCGGAAAAAAGAGATATAGTGCCTGTCCTCTTTTCCGGCTATTTTTCAAAAAATATCAACTGCTAATTCTTAGTTTTATCCACAATCTTAGACTTCCCAATCCATGCCATCATTGATCGGAGGCGTGCCCCTACCTCTTCGATCTGGTGTGCAGCCCCTTTACGACGAAGAGCATTGAAAGTAGGAGTATTTACCTTATTCTCAAGCATCCACTCTTTACAGAACTCTCCATTCTGGATCTCTTTAAGTATTTTTTTCATCTCTTTCTTTGTTTCACAGTTAATAACCCTTGGTCCACGGGTCAAATCGCCATACTCCGCTGTGTTGGAAACGGAATAGCGCATATTAGCAATGCCGCCTTCGTAAATCAGGTCAACAATAAGTTTTGTTTCGTGAAGGCATTCAAAATACGCCATTTCAGGAGCATAGCCTGCTTCAACAAGAGTCTCGAAACCTGCCTGAATAAGGGCAGAGATACCGCCACAAAGTACAGCTTGCTCACCAAAGAGGTCTGTTTCAGTTTCTTCTTTGAAGCTTGTTTCAATTATGCCTGCTCTGCCACCACCAATGCCGGAAGCATATGCAAGGGCAACTTCTTTTGCGTCACCTTTTGCGTCATGATGAATTGCGATAAGGCATGGAACCCCGCCACCCCTGGTATACTCGTAACGTACAAGGTGCCCCGGCCCTTTTGGAGCAATCATTATTACACTGATATCATCTCTCGGAGTAATCTGACCAAAGTGAATATTAAAACCATGGCCAAAAGCCAAATATGCTCCCTGTTTAAGATACGGAGCAATATCCTGACGGTATATATCGCCCTGTATTTCGTCAGGCATAAGAATCATAACTATATCCGCCATTTTTGTTGCTTCAGACGTTGAAAGAACTGTAAGTCCGGCGTCTTTGGCTTTCTTTACGGAAGCAGACTCAGGCCTCAAGCCTACTACAACATCAGCGCCAGAATCCTTAAGGTTATTTGCATGGGCATGCCCCTGAGAACCATAACCAATTATGGCAATTTTCTTGCCTTTTAAAAGAGCAAGGTCACAATCACGATCGTAATAAATGTTCATTTATCCCTCCATTTGTATTTACTCTATAAAGAGCTGTTTTTATCTGATTCTACACTTTCCAACTTTTAAATCCACGACCAATTGCCACAGTACCTGTACGAACAAGCTCCTTCATACCAAGGGGTTTTAAAAGTTCAAGTATCGCGTCAATTTTGCTAGGCGCACCGGTCACTTCAATCGTATAAGATTTTGGTGTTACATCAATAATTTTTGCACGGAATATATCAACAAGACGCAATACTTCAGCCCTGTTCTCATCTTCAGCAGTTACTTTGATAAGAGCCATCTCACGTTCTATACCGCTCCCATCCGTGAAATCTATTACTTTAACAACATCAATGAGCTTATTTAATTGTTTTGATACCTGCTCTAATATCTTTTCATCACCCCGGGTAACAAGTGTAATCCTGGATACTGTACTATCGCTTGTAGGAGCTACGGTAAGAGAATCAATATTAAAGCCGCGCCCTGCAAATAAAGAAACAACTCTGGCTAAAACGCCAAATTCGTTTTCAACCAGAACCGATATTGTATATTTCACTCTAAACCTCCGAATAACCTTTTAAGCATTAAGAACCATCTCATTCAGAGACGCTCCGGCCGGAACCATTGGAAGAACTTTTTCTTCACGGGCAACTTTAAACTCCATAATTACAGGCCCCGGAGTTGCAAACCCTTTTTTTATAACATCTTCCACTTCATCTCTCTTTGTTGCCTGCAATCCTGTAGCGCCAAAGGCTTCCGCTAATTTGATAAAATCTATAGGAAACTCCATACAGGTTTGCGAGTAGCGTCTATCAAAGAAAAGTTCCTGCCACTGGCGAACCATACCTAAAAAATTATTATTGATAATAGCCACCTTAACAGGAAGGCGATTTTGAACCAGGGTAGCTATCTCCTGCATATTCATCTGAAAGCCACCATCACCGCAGATTGCTATAACCTGTCTTTTTGGAAAGCCAGCTTGGGCACCCATTGCAGCAGGCAAACCAAACCCCATACTGCCGAGCCCCCCTGAAGTAAGGAATGTTCTCGGTTGATTAACATTGAAGAACTGGGCTGCCCATATCTGGTGCTGACCGACATCAGTGGCTAAAATGGCATCTTCATCCGAAAGCTCTCTTAACTTCTCTATTACATACTGAGGCTTGATAATGCTTGATGTCTGCTTGTAGCTGAGAGGATACTTCTTCTTCCACTCCGCTATATCCTTATGCCATGGTTTAAGAGCGGCTTTAAAAGATTTCACCTTATCTTTATTATTATCAGCCTCTTTTATCATCTTACCAAGAACATCTTTAACATCCCCGACAATAGGGAGATCAACCCGGACATTCTTCTTTATAGATGTAGGGTCAACATCTATATGAATTATCTTCGCAGTGGGGGCAAAAGTAGCCAGTTTTCCTGTAACACGGTCATCAAAACGGGCTCCGACAGCAATTAGCAAATCACAGTTTGTAACAGCCATATTTGCATAATATGTCCCGTGCATACCTAATATTCTCAATGAATTGACATCATTCTCAGGATAGGCTCCGAGTCCCATAAGTGTTGTAGTTACAGGGAGATCAAGAGCTTTACAGAACTTAAACAGTTCTGCAGAGGCATCTGCAAGCACAACCCCTCCTCCGACGTAAACAACAGGTCTTTTTGCCTCAAAAATCATTGAAATTGCGCGCTCTGTCTGTTTTAAATGCCCACCAACTGTAGGCTTATAACTGCGAAGCTCTATAGTTTCAGGATATACAAACTCCGTCTCAGCTATTTGAACATCTTTAGGCACATCAACAAGAACAGGCCCAGGCCGGCCGGTTCTGGCGATATAGAACGCCTTTTTCATTATTGTTGCCAGATTATTTACATCCCTTACCAGAAAACTATGCTTTGTACATGGCCTGGTTATCCCAATAATATCAACCTCCTGAAAGGCATCATTACCTATAAGGTTTGTTGATACCTGACCTGTGATTATTACCATTGGAATTGAATCCATATAAGCATTTGCAATTCCTGTAACGGTATTTGTAGCCCCAGGGCCTGATGTGGCAAGCATAACACCTACTTTACCCGTCGCCCTGGCATAACCTTCCGCAGCAAAGGTACCCCCCTGCTCATGACGAGGGAGTATATGCCTAATCCCTTTTATTTTGTGAATCTCATCATAAATATTTATAACTGTCCCACCAGGGTATCCGAACATAAGGTCAACACCCTCTTTTTTGAGACATTCAAGGAGAATTCTCGCTCCGTTCATCTTCATAATATAAATAACCTCCATAAAAAACTAATCAACATCAAGCCTTTGTAACAGCCCCTGTATACGCCGACGTAACAACCTTCGCATATCTTGACAACCATCCTGTTTTTATCTTTGGCTCAGGCTGTACCCACTTTGTACGGCGCTCTGCAAGAACAGCGTCGTCCACAAGAAGCTCCAGCTTTCTATTTGGTATATCAAGTTTTATACGGTCGCCATCTTCTACAAAAGCTATTATTCCACCTTCAGCAGCTTCAGGTGAAATATGCCCTATACATGGCCCTCTTGTCCCCCCTGAAAAACGTCCGTCAGTAATAAGGGCAACAGAGTCGCCAAGTCCCATTCCCATAATTGCAGCCGTAGGAGCCAGCATCTCACGCATTCCAGGGCCACCCTTCGGCCCTTCATAGCGAATAACAACAACATCTCCCGAAACGATTTGACCATTCATAATTGCAGCCATTGCAAGCTCTTCTGAGTCAAAGCATCTGGCTTTCCCTTCAAACTGCATCATAGGGGCCGAAACTCCTGACTGCTTGACTACCGCCCCCTTCGGCGCTAGATTGCCGAAGAGGACAGCAATACCTCCTTCTTGTTTGATCGGGTTTGACATAGGATGAATTACCTCCTCATCTACCCCGTCAATACTGGCTGCCAACTGTTTTGTAGTAAGACCAAAAACTGTTGGAGCATCTTTTATCTTATCTCCCAGCTGTTTCAGTACGCCGGCAACGCCACCTGCAATATCAAGATCTTCCATAAAATATTCACCTGCAGGGTTCATGGATGCCAGTTGCGGCGTCTCTTTGGACAGGATATCAAAAGTTTCAAGGGGGAGCTCAACACCTGCTTCATTGGCTATGGCAAGGAGATGAAGTACCGTATTTGACGAACCTCCAAGGGCAAGGTCTACCCTTATAGCGTTTTCAAAAGCTTCACGGGTCATTATACTCCTTGGAGTTACGTTGTTACGTACAAGATCAACTATTTTTTCCCCTGAGGCAAAGGCAATACGCCGTTTCATAGCAGATACAGCAAGAGCTGTTCCGCAGCGGGGAAGGCTCATACCCATTGTTTCAGTTAAGATTGCCATTGTGTTTGCCGTAAAAAGTCCCTGACAGGATCCTGCCCCTGGGCAAGCGTTGTCTTCACACATTTT
This sequence comes from Desulfuromonadales bacterium, assembly GCA_009780995.1. Lineage (GTDB taxonomy): Bacteria > Desulfobacterota > Desulfuromonadia > Geobacterales > DSM-12255 > WQYY01. The sequence continues at coordinate 7,622 of WQYY01000029.1, read as the reverse complement.
AAGTTCTTTATCATCAATTACACCAGCCTTATAACGCGCCATTGCTTCAAAGGAGTCTGTTATAAAAGAGAACTTACGGCCATCTCTGCCGCGGCCGCTTAACATCGGCCCCGCAGTAACAACTATACAGGGGATATCAAGCCTGGCAGCAGCCATAAGCATACCCGGAGTTATTTTGTCACAGTTTGTCAGAAGTACAAGCCCGTCAAGCCTGTGAGCTTCAGTAATTGATTCAACCATATCGGCAATCAGTTCACGGGTAGGGAGGGAATAGTGCATCCCCTTGTGCCCCATAGATATCCCATCGCAAACCCCTGGTATGCCAAAAAAGAATGAGTATCCACCGCCGGAATGAACCCCTTTTTCAATATACCTCTCAAGATCACGCATCCCCACATGACCCGGGATCAGATCGGTAAAGCTGGTAGCTACTCCTATGAAAGGCTTTTCAAAAGCTGAGTCCGGTACTCCGGCCCCTTTAAGAAGAGCTCTGTGTGGTGTTCTTTCCAAACCTTTTTTTATAGTGTCGCTACGCATACTTATCACTCCAAACACCGAAACTAGCGGTAAAAATGAATTTCATTACTTGTCAATCATTGTTGGTTATACAAAAAATCCCGTAAATTAAATATGTTAGAGATTTACGTTGATTGGTAAAGATAATACAATTATCACTCTATTGTCAATAAATTAGGATAGGTTATAGCTGTTTACGGACTTTGTTCAACTCAGCTTCAGGAAGCCTAAGATACTCTGGGGTAAGCTCAAACGAAGATTTAACGCCGGCTTCAGCCTGTTGCTGCACAAGGAAAGCGCCGGCAGAAGCTCTTGGGAAATGGAGATGATCCGGAGCAAATTTTGCCTTATCTCCCATTTTATCTAAAATAAGGGATTTATATAAAACTGCTCCCACACCTATAAAAAGCACTTCACCTTCAATGGAATCCAAAAAACGGCTGGGATCAGCCGCCTGCTCAGATAACACCTTTATCAAACAGTTATCATATCTGTAAAGAGCGGTATAAACCTCTTTTTTTCTTGCATCTGCCATAGGGCATATCGGGATATAAGAAGGGACTCCATTCATCGCTAAAAGCTCAAGAGATGAAAAACCCGCAACAGGGACTCCTGTAGAGTATGACAACCCCTTTGCAAAGGCAATTCCAACACGTATCCCTGTAAAAGAGCCGGGCCCGGTTGCAACGCCTATATAATCCAGATTTACGGGATTAATTGATAACTGCTTAAGGGCTATATTAACTGATGATGCTAACCTGTCAGTAGTTGACACCCCGCCAGGAAAAAGTTCTTCATATAAAAGCTTTTTATCAGCGGTAACCGCAACACTCCCCACATCTGTTGATGTATCTATTGTGAGTATTTTCAAGGCATAAACCCGCGTTTAAAAATAAACCGTATAAGATCATTATATATAGCCAGTACCATAAGGCTTATCAGAAAAATCAGGCCAAGCTGCTGCCCGATTTCTCTGACTCTTATATTCATAGGTTTTCTGAAAATCATCTCCCAGCCGTAGAAAACAATATGCCCTCCGTCAAGAATGGGAATAGGAAGAAAATTCAAAAGTCCAAGGTTAATTGAAACAAAACCTACAATCCACAAAAAACTTACCAATCCCTCTTTTGCTCTGTCGCCTGCTACTTTCGCTATTAAAATGGGGCTTCCTATAGAACTTAAAGGGACTTTACCTTCAATCAGTTTCTGTATACTCTTTACAATTAATGTAGAAGCTCCTAAAGCCTCTTTACCGCCATTTACAATAGAATCCTGTAAAGAGTAACTGACTGTTTTTTTAATATTCGACATACTTACCCCTATCATGGGGCGTGATACTTTTTCTCCGAATATGTCATCAGTAGTGCCTACGGCGGGTGTTATATTAAAAGAGAGAATCTGATCGCCACGTTTTGCTTTTATAGCCAAAGGTCTGCCATTAGCTTCAGCAATGCTTTCTGTAAAATCAACCCATGAATCCATAGCCTTGTTATTTACAGAGAGAATAAGGTCATTTGTTTTTAAGCCCGCAATCTCGGCGGGAGAACCTTTCATAACATCGCCGATATGTGCAGTCGGTACCGGCACGCCTATCATAAAGCTGACTACAAAAATCAGATAAGCAAAGATTATATTGAATATCGGGCCGGCAGCTACAATGACAATACGCTTTATAGGGGCCTTACCCAGAAAAGAGCGTGGAATTTCCTCTTCAGCAAGCTCCACATCGGGAGAATCACCAAGCATCTTTACATAACCGCCAAGAGGAAGAAGTGATAAAATGTACTCGGTTTCCCCGATTTTTTTCCCGATCAATTTACGTCCGAAGCCCAACGAAAATGTCTCGACTTTTACCCCAAACAGCTTGGCAAATATAAAGTGTCCAAGTTCATGGACAAAAATAAGTGGGCCAAGAACAACAACCGCTATAATTATAAAATATAGGGCCTTATATATAAACATCTTTACTCCTGAAAATACTTGTTACTACCTTTTAAATACTATCACAGATCAAAGAGTTTTCATCACCTCTCTGGATTTTTTTCTGCTCCATAAATCAACCTTAAGCACATCTTCCACACAGGAGAACTCTTTTGGTTCATGCTGGTCTATTACCATTTGAATAAGTTTCGGAATCTGCACAAACCTGAGAATACCTTTCAAAAAAGCTTCAACCGCCACTTCATTTGCGGCATTCATCACCGCCGGCATACTCTCACCTGCTTTTATAGCCTCATACGCAAGCTTTAAACAGGGAAACTTCTCCATATCAGGCTTTAAAAAAGTAAGCTCCCCAATATCAGTAAGATCAAGAGGTTTAACCCCTGTAGGGATCCTTTCAGGATAAGAAAGAGCGTAAGCAATAGGAGTTTTCATATCAGGAGTTCCCAATTGGGCAATAACGCAACCATCAATATACTCAACCATTGAATGAATAATACTTTGAGGATGTATATTAACTTTTATTTTGTCAACCTCAGTATCAAAAAGCCATTTTGCTTCAATAACCTCAAGCCCTTTGTTCATCATTGTAGCGGAGTCTATTGTTATTTTTTTACCCATACTCCAGTTTGGATGATTCAAAGCATCCTGAACCGTTACATTTTTCAACTGATCTATTAGAGTATGTAAAAAAGGCCCTCCTGAAGCGGTAAGAATAATTTTTGAAATATCCTGCTTTCTGTGACCCTCTATAGACTGAAATACAGCGCTATGCTCGCTGTCCACAGGATAAAGCTTAACTCCGGCTTTTTTCACCATATCCATAAAAAGGCGGCCTGCCGTAACAAGTGTCTCTTTATTAGCAAGGGCAATATCTTTACCAGCCTTTATTGCTGCGGCTGTGGGAACCAGACCTGCCGCCCCCACAATAGCAGCAACAACCATATCCGCATCAGGTGTTGTTGCGGCAGCTATCATCCCTTCAACACCGGAAAATATTTCAGGCCTGTTAGCAGAAGGGAGCATTCCCGCAAGTTGCGCAGCATCTTCTTTATCCAGAACAGACACTACTTTCGGAGAAAAAGCCTTAATCTGTTCTGCCAGAAGCTCAATATTTTTGCCACCTGTAAGGGCCTCAACTTTGAATCTATCCGGCGCAGACGCAACTATATCCAGCGTACTCACCCCTATAGAACCCGTAGATCCCAGTATTGCAAGTTTCTTCATACTTCCTCGCTTAACAATTCAATATGCTCTTCTCTTCTTTGCCCCAGCCTTGATCAACATTTTTTCCCACTTGGGGTCACATATAGGCTGCATCAGCACCGTATTGCCGAATTTGTCCCGTGCGTTTACATTTGCCCCTGCCCTCAATAGAATATTAATCGCTTCAGGCGGCTTATTGCATGGCCAGCCGATCGCCATCATCAAGGCAGTCCTGCCAGTATCATTCGTATGCACATTCACATCCGCTCCGGCCTTCACCAGGACGTTGAACACCTCCGGGTGAGTATTCTTTACTGCAGCTAACATCAAAGCCGTCTGGTCAAACCTGTCTCGCGCGTTGACATCAGCTCCAGCCTGCACCAGTATGCTAACCGCCTCCGGATTCCTATCGTTTCCGACGGCAAACATCAGAGCCGTGGAGCCGTCATTGTCTTGTGCGTTGACATCGGCTCCACCCCGTACCAGCATATTCACTACCTCCGGATTTCTGTTGCTTTCTGCGGCAATCATTAGGGCTGTTCTGCCTTGCCATTTATCCCGCGCATTCACATCTGCACCGGCTCGCAACAGGACACTAATCATTTCAGGATTTTCGTTGTTTTGAACAGCCCACATCAGAGCCGTTCTGTTGCCACCCCCATCACGCGCGTTAGCATCCGCTCCGCCAGCAAGCTCTGCTTGGACTGCTTGTGGAGTCCCATCGCTGCAGAGACTGATAAAATCATATGGAGTTATCGCTGCGCCAGCCACGTGTCCATTCGCAGCTACCAGAGCCAAACATAAAATTAAGACTATCCACAATCGTCGTCGCATAACTTTCATTTAAACCCCATTATGAACCATAAAGTACAATATAACAGAAGCCAGCCATATAACAGGAGCTGCGAAAAGAATACTGTCAAGGCGGTCCAGTATTCCCCCATGCCCCGGAACTATCTTCCCTGAATCCTTAACTCCACAACTCCTTTTTATTAAAGACTCAAAAAGATCTCCTATCTGACCGAAAGCACCGGCTACAACAGCAGTTGCTCCGCATAAAAGAACCGGAAGTTCCGGAAAGAACAGCATTCTAAATATAAATGCCCCTGCCAGACTCCCAACCAAACCACCTATAGCACCTTCTATGCTCTTATTGGGGCTGACAACAGGATATAATTTATGCTTTCCGAATTTGCATCCGATAAAATACGCAGCGCTGTCCCCGGACATCACAATACAGAGCATAAGGAATATCCAATAAGCCCCGTAACTACCGGCACGACATAAAACAAGATAACCGAGAAGAAGGGGTATATAGATTAGCCCAAAAACAAAGATGCCGGCCTCTGCCGCTACCTGTTTTATATCTTTAAAGTTAAAAAGAAGAACTGTTGAAATTACCAGCGTTAAGAATGTAATTGAAATAACCAGAATATCCCAGCGCCGATTCATAAAAAAGTATGGGAGGATCCCGCCTGCTGCTGCAATCAGATAAGACATAGCTCTCCTCTCAGGAAGAGCCATTTGATAATACTCTATCAATCCTAAAAAAGATAAAAGGCATATAAATAGTGTAAACAGAAGAACAGAGCCTTTTGCTATGAGGAGAATCAGAAGTGGTAAAGCAATTATTGCAGTGATGATACGTAATTTCACAATGCACTCCTCAAGGCGCTTTGCCTCCGACTCCTCACTCTATACCGTTTAGTTGTAGGGGCGGCATTCTGCCGCCCGCGATTGCAACCAACGAAACGGCGGGCGGCAGGTTGCCGCCCCTACGCCAATCAATGCACAACAAAGGCAACGCAACATATGACCAAAAGCCTGCGTCACATAAGGTTTCTGACTTGCTCGCCTGTAAGGCCAAACCGCCGCTCCCTTGCCTGGTAATCAAGTAAAGCTTTGTAAAGCTCTTTCAGGCTGAATTCCGGCCAGCTTGTTTCAGTAAAATAAAGCTCAGAGTATGCAAGCTGCCAGAGAAGAAAATTACTTATCCTCATCTCGCCGCCTGTTCTTATGAGGAGGTCAGGATCTGGAATATTATCAGTATATAGAAAAGAGGCAAATGTGGATTCATCAAGATCATCAATTCTTTGTTCACCGGCAATCACCTTAGCTGCAAAAGATTTTGCCGCATTTACCAACTCCTGGCGGCCGCCATAAGAAAGGGCAAGAGTTAACGTCATCCCATTATTTGAAGCTGTTTCTGAAATGGCATTTTCAAGCTCTGCTTGTATATCTTCAGGTAATTCTTTCAGATTGCCTATTGTTCTAAAGCGGATATTATTCCGCATCATTCTTGGCACTTCCATTTTTATATACTTCTTTAATAGCATCATTAAGGCTGTTACTTCAGTTTTGGGGCGTAACCAGTTTTCCGCTGAAAAGGCATAAAGCGTTAAAAACTTTATGCCAAGCTCGGAACATTCTTCAACTATTGCCTGAACAGTCTGTACACCCTTACGATGCCCCATAATCCTAGGAAGCATTCTTGCTTTGGCCCACCGTCCATTGCCATCCATAATAATTGCCAAATGCCCCGGCAATCTTTCGGATAAAAGATCAGACCTGTCTATAGAAGAAGATTTTTCTGTCATAACATTAAACCAAATGATAAAAAGCCGAAGTCACATCTCTCCGACTGATTGCATTTTTTACCTGTGATCTGCGGTAATACCTGAGCTCGCTTGTTTCCGACTGATTTATATTTTAGCCCAGGCGGGCTTGATTTTAATAACCGCAGGTCAACGACCTGCGGCTGAACTATGCAAGCATACTCCTGCCTGAAAGGCAGTACCTTAGGTAGTCCTGCCTTTCAGGCAGATATGGTGTTTATCGTATCTCCACAGGCCAACGGCCTACGGTTATGAAGATTTGGCAACTTCGTTGCCACTCATTCCCCAATGAGGGCGCGATAAATCGCGCCCCTACAGTCATCGAACAAAACGCAACAACGGCAACGCCATATATGACCAGAAGTCGAAGTCATCTATTTTAAAATCAGACCTCCATAACCTCTTTCTCTTTATGAACAAAGACCTCTTCTACCTTTGCTATATAGCTATCTACAACTTCCTGTACCTCTTTTTCAGCACGCTTAAGATCGTCTTCTGAAATCTGCTTATCTTTTTCAAGCTTTTTAAGCTTTTCAATAGCATCACGCCTAATATTCCTTAACGCAACCTTATCATCTTCGGCCTTCCTCTTAAGGTCCTTAACAATCTCTTTTCTACGTTCTTCGGTCAAGGGAGGGAGTATTAAACGGATAAGTTTACCGTCATTGGACGGCGTAAGACCAATATTAGCATTTAAGATAGCCTTCTCAATTACAGGTATCATCTTAGCTTCCCATGGTGATATCGTAATTGTCCGTGGCTCCGGAACAGCAAGGGTCGCCACAGCATTAATAGGAGACGGATTCCCATAGTAGTCAACCATTATACTGTCGAGAATTCCGGTGTTTGCTCTTCCTGTCCTTACTTTTTGGTACTCTTTACGAAGGACATCAATGGTTTTATCCATGTGAGCTTTCATACCATTAATAACATCTTTAATCATGGTTTTTCTCCTTTCACTATAGTTCCGATCTTCTCACCCATAATAACACGTTTAAGATTACCGGGAACGCCAACATTGAACACAACAATAGGAAGCTTATTATCCATACACAGAGAGGTTGCCGTTGCGTCCATTACCTGCAACCCGTCTTTCAGGACTTCAATATAAGTCAGTTCATCATATTTCACTGCGTCAGGATATTTTTTGGGATCAGCGGAATAAACACCGTCAACCTTTGTCCCTTTGAGGATAACCTCCGCTCCTATCTCCATTGCCCGAAGGCTTGCGGCGGTATCAGTAGTAAAAAACGGATTGCCGGTACCTGCACCAAAGATAACAACTCTCCCTTTCTCAAAATGGCGGATCGCTTTTCTTCTTATGTAAGGTTCGGCAACGGCTTG
>WQYY01000028.1 GCA_009780995.1 Desulfuromonadales bacterium | reverse complement strand
TGATGATGCTCAGAGTGCCGGTACCAAAATTGCCCACAACAAGGGCAGTACTGGTCGTCCACGCGGAGTTAGTTCCATCTATTGCAACTGTACCGCCCGAGCCGGAATTATAACCAATATAACCATAAGTAGCGGAAACAGTACCACCGTTAGTTACGTTCAGCTCGCCGGTGTTGGAGTAGCCCACATAAAGTATACCTCCGGCATCTAATGAAGCGCCGCTTTGGCTGTAAGGACTATTGCCAGCACTGGTGTCAATAGTTAAATTGGCATAAGCGGCTGAAGAAAAGCTAAGCCCTAAAGCTGCCGCCAAGACCGCCGCAGCTACCAGTTTCCTTTTCCTGCTGCGGCCTGTTTTGTAAGCTTTTGTTATTTCCGCCACGGCTACCCAAGTGCCTGAAGCTTCACTCCAAACCGTTTTGAATATTTTGTTCATTATTTCTCCCCTTTGCTATTTTTGTTGGTTGGTTATGCAGGGGCAGTAATCACCACCCAGCCCGACCGGCACCCCTCCACAGAGAGGAATTCTTTATTGCCTATTTTTCCTTTTATTATATTATTAGGCAATTTTTTGAATGTTACTGCATATACTATCAAAATCTATTAGCTCAGGTATCACCTCAGCTAATAGAAATTAAGGCATTTAAAAATCAACTAAAATGATATCATATAATTGTATAATTAGGCAATATTACCTCTTTGAACATGAATAATAGCAAGTCAGTAGGGGCGGCAACCTGCCGCCCGCCGTTTCATTGGTTGTAATCGCGGGCGGCAGGTTGCCGCCCCTACGCCGAGCAATACACGACGAAGGCAACACAGTATATTATCAAAAGTCTACGTCACATACCAAGTTTTGCAAGGGCAATATCCTTGACCCCTTTAAGATCTAACTTCCCGCTCCCAAGTATGGGCAAAGCCTCTACTTCAAAATAACACTCTTTGCCAGGCTTCCATAAATTCGGGAGACTGCTTTCTGACATATATCTCTGCAAACTCCCCGCATCACCAGCTTCTTTTGTGAAGATAACAACCAGCTTTTCGCCTTTTTTCTCATCAGGAACTGAAGTAACGGCCACTACTCCGACCCTACCGATACGGTTTTGCAATTCATCTTCTATAACGCCATGGGGAACCATTTCGCCCCCTATTTTGCTGAAGCGGGAGATTCTGTCTGTAATCCTGATAAATCCGTCATCGTCCATAATCCCTATATCACCTGTATTATACCACCCTTCATGGATAACATCTCTTGTCTTTTCACTCTGTCCGATATAGCCCAGCATGACATTAGGCCCTTTTACCAGCATCAGCCCGGGATTGCCCGGCTTCAATTTTTCACCTGTATCGGGATCAACGACCCTGATCGCGACTCCAGGAATAGGGTGCCCCACGCTCCCCTCTTTTGAGCCATATTGGAAAACTCCGCCAAGATCAACATCAGGCAAGCTAAGGGAGATAACAGGCGACAGTTCTGTTGTACCGTAACCTTCCATCGGCCGTATCCCGAATTTCTCCTGAAATGAGTCGGCAAGTTTTGTTTTCAACTTTTCCGCCCCTGTCATAATGATTCTGAGGGTCGCAAAATCTTCTCTTGTTGCTCGTCTCATATACGCCATAAGAAAAGTCGGAGTTGCAACAAGAAGAGTTGATTTGTTCTCCCGTACGAGCTGAGCAATTTTCTCTCCATCCATCGGGTTAGGGTGATACGCGGCGGAAAAACCTGTAACCAGCGGGAGCCAGACTGTTGCGGTGAAACCAAGGGAATGGAAAAATGGCAATGCGGAGCAGATATTATCATTAAGATTAAGGCGGAATACCATACGGAGAGCCTCGATATTGGACATAATGTTGTGATGGCTCAGCATTACACCTTTTGGTTCTCCCGTACTCCCTGAAGAGAATATAACTGTGGCGATACTATCTGCTGTGAAGTTTTTACGAGGAGCCAGAATTTTCACAGGAAACAGTCTGGCCTTAAGAAATGCTTTTAGTTTATCCCCTTTGCTTACTATCGGAACTATATCTTCCAGCATAATCATTCCGTCCAGTTTCGGCAGACCCGGAAGCTTCTCAAGAAAAGTATGCGAGGTTATTACATAAGATATATCGCACTGCTTAACGGCAGATTTAATGGAACTCTCAGAAGCCGTATAGTTTAAGTTTACAGGTATACGCCCCATAAGCATAACCGCAAGATTGGCAAGGACACCGCCTATTGTTGAGGGGAGAAGAATACCGATATATTCGGAATCCCCGACTATATTTTTAAGTTTATCTGATATGACCAGAGTTCCTGTAAGAGTGTTGCCATAAGTAAGCCGCTTACCTGAGCTGTCTGAAATGGCACGCCTTCTCCAGTTCCGCCGCGCACTCTGCACAAAATGCTTTTCCAGAGATCTTCTTGTTGTCCTTCGGGAATCAAAGTAATCACAGGACATTTCCATCACCGTCTGCCTTACATCTGCAGCGCTGCTGGTTGGAGGCATTGGTGAACCGAAAATCAGGGTTACAGGGTACGGAGTCAGTGTCGGTAATCTTGAAAGAAGATGGCCATAAGCGTAGGAAAGGATACTCCCCCATGCTCCTCCTATATAAATAGGGATAATCGGATAGTTACTCCCTTTCAGTATCCGCTCAAAACCGCCTCTGAATTCCCTTAACATACCGTTTCTGGTAAGAGCGCCTTCCGCAAAGATACATACCATATACCCGTCATCAAGAGCTTTGCGGGCTGATTTTATAAATTCTAAAAGACCTTTCTTCCCGTCGACGGAAGAGACCGGAATAACCCCCATAAATTTAAAAACTCTTCGCAACAGAGGGGTGTTATATATGCTTCTCTCCATTACAAACCTTACACGCCGCTGATTAGTGGCAATAAGAAGAAATGCATCAATCCATGTTACATGATTCGGAATAAGAAGGGCTGCCCCTTCTGTAGGAAGGTTTTCTTCGCCGATGATTTTTATCCTGTAGCACATCTTTGTCGCTAAAATGGCGACAAAACGTAGGAGAAAGTCGGGAAGGAGCCAGAAGGTGATAACTGAAAAGATCACAGTAATACAGGCAACTACTATGAAACCGTTTGACGCCGGAAGCTTAAGATAACCGCCAAGCAGCCAGCTTGAGACAGCAGCTAACAGAACGCCGATCCAACTTATAAAGCTTGATGCCGCTACTACTTCTCCGCGCTTCTGAGGATCTGCTTTAAACTGGATAAAAGTTTGCAGCGGAAGGCTGAACAGACCTGCCGAAATTCCCATAAAAACCAGAGCAATAACAATTGAAATAACAGAAGCAGGTAAAAAATGGAGCAGGAGAAGTGAAATTGTCAGACCTATTGCCCCTATAGGGACTATCCCAAACTCTACATGCCTTCCGGAAAATCTGGCTGCCGCTATTGAGCCTATCCCTATGCCAAGGGCTGCTGCAAGAAACAGATAGCCGCTGCTTACTTCCGAAAGCCCAAGTTTTTCCATACCAAAGGGGATAACATTTAGCTGTACATAGGCACCTATAAACATGAAGTATGCCTGGCCGGCAATTGCGAGAACAAGATCACGGTCATGTCTTATTGAGAACATGGTGCGGACTATTTCACTTGGAAAGAGTGATATACGCCGATTAGGCTCTGCAGCAGCTACAGGCTTAATCCCCATAGCTGACCATAAGCCAAGAACGGCTATCAGAAGAGAAAATATACCTGCTATCCAATACCTGCCGGAAGCCAGTTGAACCAACAGGGACGCTAAAGTAGTTCCAAAAATTATGGCAAGATATGTAAAAGACTCTATAACACCATTGGCCCTGGAAAGCTGGCTCCGCTCCGCAAGCTCAGGAATAATCCCGTATTTCGCCGGAGCAAAAAAAGCGCTATGGGTTGCCATCATGAAAATGACAACATAAAAACCATTACTGAAACCGGATAAAAAGGCAATCAAGGCAGTAGCGGTAACTATAACCTCCACACCTTTTATGAGACGAACCATTAATGATTTTGGAAATCTGTCGGCAAGGCAGCCTGCCGGGGCCGAAAAGAGAAGAAAAGGGAGTACAAATGCAATACCAGCAATGGAGTTTATAACGGCGGCATGCTCTTTCCCGTTAATATGTATGAGGCAAAAAACTATCAGTAACTTCAGTATATTATCATTCATTGCCCCCAGAAACTGGGTTATATTAAGCCGGATAAAGGAGGAAGATAATTTTGTATTGGTGATTTCTGAAGAGTTCATTTTCAATAGATCTCTTGAAATATTTGAAGGGATTGAAGTCTTATACAACCAGCCTAGTACATCTCAAATTTAAGCAGCCTGCACTCAAGAGGGCCATTCCAGAGAGGTATTTTTCGGGACGCCTTAAGGCCTATATGCTTTATAAGTTCGTTATTAGCGCAGAGAAGATACGCAGTAGCGCCTGTACAGCGCTGTTTAAGAGTATCCCCTATCTGCTTGTACAGAGAAATCAGATTTTCAATTTCTCCTATTCTTTCGCCATAGGGTGGATTCATTATAATCATAGCCGGCTCGGATAAAGGTTCAAAATTGCTGAAATCAGCAGGAGTGAATGCAACGGCCCTTTCTACGCCGGCTCTTGCAGCATTCTGCTTGGAAATATCAATAGATCTCAAAGAGCTGTCATGCCCTTTTATCTTTACTGCAAGCCTGCTTTTTCTTAATCCCTTTGCCTCATTTAAGAGGCTACGCCATGCTGTAGCCTCAAAACCGGGCCAGGACTGAAAGCCGAATCTCTCCCGTAAAAGACCCGGCGCATGATTCATAGCGATTAATGCTGCTTCTATGGCTATAGTACCTGAACCGCACATAGGATCGTAAAACGGGACTTCACCTTTCCAACCGCTCCAGAGAACCAAAGCCGCAGCCAAATTTTCCCGGAGAGGAGCTTTGTTTCTATCCAGCCTGTATCCACGCCTGTCTAAAGGGGCACCGCTCATATCAAGGCTTACGGTGCATCTATTTTTGACCAGATGTACATTGATCTGAAGATCCGGAAGCTTACTGTCCACACTTGGCCGCCGGCCAAATTTATCCCGTATGGAATCTACTATGGCATCTTTACTCTTAAGAGCGACAAAACCTGAATGAGTCATGGCAGAATCCCGCAGGGTTGAGTCTACGGCAATCGTCATATCAGGAGTAACATAGACAGGCCACTTTATGCTTTTAACTCCGGCATAAAGCTCTTCAGGTGAAGAACAGTGGAATTCGGCAAGAACTCTCAGCACTCTGCTGGCAGTTCTTAACCAGAGGCAGGCTTTGTAACCATCAACAACATTCCCGCTAAACCTTACGCCGCCCCGCTCCTGCTTTATATCTTTAAAGCCAAGGTTTGTAAGCTCGGAAAATACCAGCTCTTCAAGACCACGAGGGGTTGTAACAAAAAAATTTTCAGACATGATGGCAGGTATAGTGCCTTATGTTTGCCACTATATGCAAGTTATTTTACATATGACTTCGGCTTATGGCCATATCTGAAGCAGTGTGGAGTGTGGAGTTAAATTCCCCTCCTATGGAGGGGTGCCGCGGAACGCGGCGGGGTGGTTTGTAGGGGCGCGATTTATCGCGCCCTCAACAACAAACCATAACCGCGAAAGACGCGAAAAGCGCGAAAGAATTATTGCCATCGTCGGGGAATGAAAGGCAACGAAGCTGCCAAGTCTTCATAACCGCAGGCCGTTGGCCTGCGGAGACAAAGTAAAAATGATATCTGCCTGAAAGAGGACTATTCAAGGTACTGCCTTTCAGGCAGGAGTATGATTGCATAGCCCAACCGCAGGTCGCTGACCTGCGGTTATGAAGATCAAGCTCTGTCGGGCTAAAATATAAACTAGTCGAAAGCCTGTAAGCTCAGGCATTACCTGAGCTTACAGGCAAAAAAAGCAATTAGTCGATTAGCTAAAGAGAAAAAGGTGACTTTGGTTTTGGACTATATATCAATCCAGTGTAGAGAGTAGGGGCGGCCATTGGCCATCCGGCTTTTCGGAATGCCCACTGGGCATTCCCTACGTTAAACAAGATATGACGAAAGTTCATAGGATGGGTGGAGCACAAGTTAAACCCGCCAAACAAACTGTATCGCAGCATAATTTTTGCCCGTAGGGCATTCATATCAATAGAAAAAGAAATGTATAGAAATCTCTTTGTCCGTAGGACATTAAGCGTTAAAGCCCTATGGGCTATCCACTGGTTGTTGTGTCGCGTTCTTATTGACATCAATGCCCTACGGGCAAAGTGAAGAGACAACGTAGTATATAACCAGAAGCCGAGGCCATAAAAAAGCCCTCTGCCAAAATCAGCAAAGGGCTTTTCAACTACAATTTAATAAACAGAACTATTCGCAAAGATCTATCTTGATATCCCAGTTTTTAACTTTCATTGTTCCGTTCTGGGCAAGGTTAAGATGCATTTTAAATGCGCGATCCCAAAGCTGCGGCTCATGACCGACTTTACGTTTGAGACAGTCTGCTTTTGCCATTTCAAAATACTCAGTAAGAATTGGCTTATAGTCCGGATGGGCGCACTTCTCAATGATAACTTTTGCACGATCCCGTGGACAGAGGCCACGAACATCGGCTAGTCCCTGCTCTGTTACTAGAACATCAAGATCATGTTCTGTATGGTCAATATGCGAACAGTGAGGGACTACGCATGAAATGCCTGTCGGGTCTGTTTTGCTTGGACGACTTGACGGAGTATGCATTATCTTTAAGTACCCGTTACGGAGGAAGTCGCCGGAACCGCCGATACCGTTAATCATACGTGTACCACCAACCAGAGTTGAGTTGGCATGGGCATAAATATCAATCTCTACAGGAGTGTTCATTGCAATACAGCCTAACCGCCGGATAGGCTCAGGAGCGTTTGAAATAGAAAGAGGACGGAGAGTAATTTTGTCGAAATATTTATCCCAATTCTCAAAGAACCTTGGAAAGCCCGGAGTTTCGGAAAGAGAGAGCGAACATGATGAAGCATGATCCAACTTTCCTGAATCAAAGAAGTCAAGCATTGTATCCTGAAGAACTTCTGTATAAACTGTAAGATTAGAGAATGGTCCCTGAGCAAGGCCGCCAATAACAGCATTAGCTATAGAACCAACTCCTGACTGGATAGGTAGAAGATTTTTCGGCAAGCGCCCTTTTTTAACTTCATTGCCGAAGAAATCAATAATATTGTCCGCTATGGCTTTTGATGTGTCATCCTGTTCAGTAAAAGCTCTTCCTTTATCCCGAAGCTTACTCTCTACAACAGCAATAATTTTATTTGGATCACATGGGACATAAGTTGCCCCTATCCTGCTGCTTGCCTTTGTTATATTAAGTATTTCACGGTTTGGGGGATTACTGCAGGATATCATGTCATGCATACCTTCAAAAGAAGGCTGTCCTGTATTTACCTCTACTATTACCTTATCGCAAACCATAAGGATTTCCGGAATAACCCCGCCCGATGTTGTCGGAACCAGACCACCATCCTCTGTAATTGCTGAAACTTCAATTATTGCCAAATCAAGTTTGCCGCTCTCTGAATCTTTTGTATAAAAACCATAACCGAGATCCTGGGCAAAGAGGGAAAGGTGTTTATCACCCATTCTTATACGCCCTTCGTTAATACCGGCTGCAACATTCTTACCTGTCTGATAAGGCCAGCGGCGGTCTATCATATCAAGAGATGCCCAGCGGTCTTCTGTTTCAACACCGACAGAAGCTCCGATAAACAGGTTAAACTTCCATTTCCCCTGAAGATTGTTCTTCTCTACATAATCTGCGAGAGCGATAGGTACAGCCTTTGGGTAACCTGCAGGTGTAAAACCTGACCACCCGAGATTCATTCCGGGTTTAAAAAACTGTATTGTATCCTCTGGAGACATGACTTTACTTAAAAGCGCTTTGTTTCGTACACGATCTTGCAATGTTCCGTACTCTGACATTTCTTTACCCCCTGTTTTGTTATTATGTTTATATCGCTGTTTCTCTGCAGCAGATGCAGCTTTCTAAATAAAAACATATGCTGATTTACATGAAATTAGAACATGATTTTACTGTATACGTTTTTCTTAGTCAAGATAAAAATGGGAAGACGAATGATAGGGCAATATGCGCAGCTTTTGGGCAGCCTAACTATGTAAAACAAGTAGAACGTGATTTTAGTGTAGAGTTTGGAGTGTGAAGAGTGGAGTTAATTATAATTCCACACTTCACCCTTCACACTACACACTGGATCTTTTAAGCTCGTAAGGTGGGTAGAGCGCAAGTAAAGCCCGCCAAACAAACTGTATCGCAGCATAGTTTTTGCCCGTAGGGCATACATATCAATAGAAAAATAAATGGAAATCTTTTTGTCCGTAGGACATTAAGCGTTGAAGCCCTACGGGCTATGTGCTGGCCGTTGCGCCACGTTTCTATTGATATGTATGCCCTATGGGCAAACTGGAAAAGCAGCGCCATATATAGCCAAAAGCCATAAAAAAAGCCCCCTGCCGGATTCCGGCAGGGGGCTTTTTTCTACAATTCAATAAATAGCTCTTATTCGCAAAGATCTATCTTGATATCCCAGTTTTTAATTTTCATTGTTCCGTTCTGTGCAAGGTTAAGATGCATTTTCAGTGCGCGATCCCAAAGTTGTGGCTCATGTCCAACTTTACGCTTGAGACAATCTGCTTTTGCCATTTCAAAATACTCAGTAAGAATTGGCTTATAGTCTGGATGGGCACACTTCTCAATGATAACCTTTGCACGGTCACGAGGGCAAAGGCCACGAACATCAGCTAGTCCCTGCTCTGTTATAAGAACATCAAGATCATGCTCTGTATGGTCAATATGCGAACAGTGAGGAACTACGCATGAAATTCCTGTTGGGTCTGTTTTGCTTGGACGACTTGACGGAGTATGCATCATCTTCAGATACCCGTTACGAAGAAAGTCGCCGGAACCGCCGATACCGTTAATCATACGTGTACCACCAACCAGAGTTGAGTTAGCGTGAGCATAAATATCAATCTCTACAGGAGTATTCATAGCAATTACGCCAAGACGCCGGATAGGCTCAGGAGCATTTGCAATAGAAAGAGGACGCAGGGTTATCTTATCAAAATACTTATCCATATTTTCTAAAAATCTTGGGAACCCCGGATTTTCAGAAAGGGAAAGTGAACATGATGAAGCATGATCTAACTTTCCTGAATCAAAGAAGTCAAGCATTGTATCCTGAAGAACTTCTGTATAAACCGTAAGATTAGAGAACGGCCCTTGCGCAAGGCCACCAATAACAGCATTAGCTATAGAACCAACTCCTGACTGGATAGGTAGAAGATTCTTCGGCAAGCGCCCTTTTTTAACTTCATGAGTAAAGAAATCAATAATATTATCCGCTATGGCTTTTGATGTGTCATCCTGTTCAGCAAAAGCTCTTCCTTTATCACGGAGTTTACTCTCTACAACAGCAATAATTTTATTCGGATCACACGGAACATAAGTTGTTCCTATCCTGCTGCCTGCCTTTGTTATATTAAGCACCTGACGGTTTGGAGGATTATTACAGGATATCATGTCATGGATACCTTCAAAAGAAGGTTGTCCTGTATTTACTTCTACGATTACCTTATCGCAGATCATAAGAATTTCAGGAATAACCCCGCCTGATGTTGTTGGAACCAGACCACCATCCTCTGTAATTGCTGAAACTTCAATTATCGCCAAATCAAGTTTACCGCTATCGGAATCTTTTGTATAAAAACCATAACCTAGATCCTGGGCAAAGAGGGAGAGGTGTTTATCACCCATCCTTATACGCCCTTCGTTAATACCGGCTGCAATATTCTTACCTGTCTGATAAGGCCAGCGGCGGTCTATCATATCAAGAGATGCCCAGCGGTCTTCTGTTTCAGCGCCGACAGAGGCCCCGATAAAAAGGTTAAACTTCATTTTCCCCTGGAGATTGTTCTTCTCTACATAATCTGCAACAGCAATAGGCACAACCTTTGGATAGCCAGCAGGTGTAAAACCTGACCACCCGAGATTCATTCCAGGTTTAAAAAACTGTATGGTATCCTCTGCTTTCATGACTTTACTTAAAAGCGACTTATTGCGTACACGATCTTGTAATGTTCCATACTCTGACATTTCTTTTCCCCCATGTTTTGTTAGAATTAGAACAGAACTTTAGTGTATACGTTTTTTTTAGTCAAGATAAAAGTGGGAAGACGAATTACAGAGCAATTCATTATAGAAACAATTATTGTCTTTAAAACTTCACTTATGCTAAAGTCATCAAAATTTAAAATATAACCATTAAATTAGACTCAGGAGATAGGTATGAGTGATCCTCAGATGTACAATACATTTGAAACCGCACTGGAAGCAGCAGTTGAAATGGAAAATCATGAATTTCGTAATTACCTTAAAACCATACAAAAAATAAAAGATAAAAATGCAAAAACAGTTCTTAAAGAAGCTGCAAGAGATGAACTTAACCATAAATTTATGCTTGAAAAATCTCTTTTGGCCGAAGCAATGCTTGATGATAAAACATTCGGGCAAACTGCTACAACAGTGAATTTTAGCTATCTACCTCCAAAAAAGGAGCTCAGTCCAGGCTCAACAGCAAAAGAAGTTTTGATATATGCCATACATATGGAAAAAAATTCTGTTGATTTTTATGAACGAATTATTGAAGGGTATGGCAGAAGTCCAATGGTAGGACTGTTTGAAATCCTGCTTGCAGATGAAAAACGCCATCTTCAGGCCCTGGAAGATGTATACGAAAAATACTTCATGCTTGAAAACTGATTTTATCTCGACATATAGAAAGAAATATGCCTATTTATATAAGATTAAGAAAAGATTTGAAGGGGAAGAGGCATGTTTAGAGTAATAGTTTCATTTTTTCTTGCTTGTATACTATGTACAGGCATAGCATTTGCTGTCCCAACTACCAGCAACGTCACAACTTCACCGACACCAACAGACGGTACACAAAAAAAGGGTGGGTGTGATTGTAGTAAATGTAACGGCAAAGATTGCTTACCGGGAAATACAAATTGTAACTGTAAAGATTGTAACTGCCCGAAACTCCGTCATGGCGGATGCCCTGAGTGTCATGCAGACTAAATTTTCTGTAATGTAGAGGCGCACAATGTGCGCCCGATAATCAGGCAGCCAATGGTGCATCTTGGTTTAATCGCTGTTCTGCTCGTTTTTTATCTCTTTCTTGGATTTTTTCAAAAACATGCCAATTAAAAAGACAAATACCATTGATATAATTCCACCTACCACTCCTGAAATTGTAGTCGCTAAATTAGCTCTACTTTTTTGATTCCCGTTTTCCGCAACGTCTGTATCTAAACTGGGTTCATTATGCTTAAAGCTGTAATCAGGTAGTAAAGATATTTTACTCTGTAAATAAGAAAAAAAAGTATGTACTTGGGTATTCCCTTCACTTATCCCTTTATTATCTGTGACTTTAGAAACAGCCCATTCAAGGCCATCGGGATTTTCCGATGCAAACAAAGATACAAAACTTCCTGTAATAAAAGCCATAAAGATAAATAGAGCTACCACTTTATTAAACGGGCTTATCTCTCTATTTTGTTGAAAAATTTCAGGTTTTACCCTACATACAAAAGCCACTACTCCCGCAGTAACAATACCTTCTATTATACCTATAGCAAAATGTATTGGCAGCATTAATAATAGGAACGTTCCGAAGGGAAGGGCTGAAATACCTGATAAAACAGTCTGAATTACAACTGATAATGCCCCAAGCTGAAGGCCCACTACCGAAGCTGTCACCGCTCCAATAGTTATCCGCTTCTTATTCGAGCTGTTTCCAACAATTTTTTTATATATAAAAGGATACGCAATAAAAGTTGGGAGAAAACCCATATTAAATATATTACATCCCAAAGCCAGCAGGCCTCCGTCAGCGAAAAAAAGTGCCTGAACAACAAGGACTGAAGCAATGACAAGAAAGGCAGCATATGGTCCAAGCAGTATGGCTAAAAGAAGCCCCCCCACTATATGGCCGCTGGAACCTGTTCCCGGAATGGTGAAATTTATCATCTGAGCCGCAAATATAAATGCTCCCATAACCCCCATTAGCGGGATCATGCGATCATCCATATCTTTTTTTACCTTTGCGGAACAGTATGCAATCCCTGCTCCCGAAATTCCCCACATTGTTCCTGCAACTGCCGGTGAGAGCAGCGCATCCGCCATATGCATAAATTATTTCTCTTTCATAACAGCTAAAATGTCATTGTCAGGCCTATGCCTCCCCCCCATTCAGGGGATGCGGGATTAAAGCCTTTTTTAATACTTGCATCAAAAGCTATATTTTCAGAAAACTCGTATATAACGCCGAGCAAAACCTGATTCTGATATGATGCGTCTTTGTCCGGATTTTTGTTTCCGCTGATCTCTGCAACAATATGAAACGGTTTTTTAACAACATAGTCCGCTGCAACACCGTAAAAAAAATAATTTCCAAGATCATTATCTTTTTTATATGTAACAAAAGAGTAGCCAAGCTCCGTATGAAAAGTAAACCTATCCTTAAATGACTTAGACAAAATCGCGGATAACGCGTATTCAATATCGCCCCGGCCAAGACCTCTGTCATAATCACCGGTGTTTAGCTTCACTCCACCCTTCACTGTGAACCACGGATCATTTGCTTTATTGTTTTCTCGCAAAATAGCATATTTAGCGGCAATAGTAATATCTCCGACACCCATGGCATTATTATCCCCAGCCTGGTGAAGCATAAGGGGGACTGCCACTGCAAGCTCAAGGTTTTGTGTAACTCCGTAATGGGGCGATATTAAAAGAAAAGTATGATCCGCAGTATTATTGTCCCATTTAGTATAATCATAACCCATTTCTGTCTGTATCCCTCCTTTGCCCACGACTCCAGCGTCTTCCGTTACAAATGGCCTATATGCAAATCCTGTTTCTGAAAAACTCAGAAGAAATAATATGGTATAAAGAAATTTTTTAAAAAGAGGGATGAACTTTCTCATAGAGCCTTTGTAACACAAATTTGATTTTCATGCTATGAGTGGAAATATAAAGATTTTATATATAAACAATCTTGATAAAATTTCTGATGCCTGCGAAATTATGATAAAAAGGTTTCATGCAACTTTCAAACCGGCAACAAAAAGGAAACAACTGACACTTTTATGAACTACGCAATAAAAACTGAAGCGATTTCAAAACAGTACGGCACATTAAAAGCGCTGAATTCTCTGGATCTCACGGTAGAAAGAGGCTCTATTTTCGGTCTGTTAGGACCTAACGGAGCAGGCAAAACCACTCTTATCCGTATTCTCACTACCCTCATGAATCCGACATCAGGAAAAGCTTTTATAGAAGGGCTTGATGTCACAACCCAAGGTAGGGAAGTGCGGAAACTCATAGGAGTAGTATCTCAGGAAAACAGTCTTGACCGCTACCTTACAGCCAGAGAAAACCTTGAACTCCCTGCAAGACTCCACAGCATGGAGAAAAGAGTTTATAAACAGCGAATAGACGAACTGCTGGAACTTATGGAGCTTTCAGACCGGCAGAAAGATTTTCCTGATACATTTTCAGGAGGAATGCAGCGAAGGCTTGTAGTAGCACGGGCACTTGTAAATAACCCTAAGATCTTATTTCTTGACGAACCCACAACAGGTCTTGACCCGCAAACAAGAAGGGCCTTGTGGAAATATGTAAGGTCTCTGACCGGAGATATGACGATCTTCCTCACAACACATTATCTAGAAGAAGCGGAACAGCTCTGCAACCAAATCGCTATAATAGATCACGGCCGCCTTATAGCCCTTGGCAGCAGTGAAGAGCTTAAAACAGAACTGGCAGGAGAAGCTGTTTACGACATAGAACTTGGGAGAGATGTAAACGTTTTTGCTGAAAAACTGGAACAGATGGAATCTGTATGCCAGGTAAAAATCAATGATAACCTCCTATCCATAAAACTAAAGGAGTGGAATGCCATCTCCGAAACACTGGACATACTGAAAGGAGCGGAAATAAAGAAAATATCCTTACGGGAAAGGTCTCTGGAAGATGTGTACATTGCCCTTACAGGAAAAGAGGTAAGGGGATGAACGTAAAAGGAACAGTAGCAATCTGGTACAGAGACATGCTGGTGCTTAAAAGGAGCATCTGGTCGGAAATGATAGCGGTCATAGCCACCCCTCTTACTTTCTATCTGGCTTTTGGAGTGGGTATGAGAAGATATATCGGGCTGGTGGACGGCATATCGTACAGTCTTTTTATAGCCCCGGGGCTTATAACAATGACGGCAGTGCTGGCCGCATATAATGAAAGCGTCTGGAGCCTCTGGTTTCACAGACGAGTACAGTTCACCATAGAATCTTACAGAGTAACTCCTGTGACAGTCTCTGAAATAGTAATTGCCAAAATATTCTCCGGCTTCTCCCACGGCCTTATAAAAGGGCTAATGGTAGCTATAACTATATTTATAATCACCCCTTTTAAGTTTGAACCTTTGAATCTGTTGCTGTACATACTCTTCCTTATCCCCGGCTCAGCAATATTCACATGCATCGGAGTTATTGGAGGGACAATGCTTGACAAACCTGAAACCATAGGAAGGGTTGAGGCTGTATTTATAATGCCTCTTATCTTTATGTCAGGACTATTCTTCCCGCTATCATCATACCCGGCAAATGTTATACCGATAATATCCTGGCTTCCTACAACAGCGCTGTTTGAAGGATCAAGACAGGCTCTTGTACATGGGAATTTCATATTCCCCTTTGTCCTTAATCTTTATATAACAGCTATTATCCTTTTTACAGCAGCAGTATTAACCTTTAGGCGAAGACTTACAGAATAAAGTTGGGTGCATTCCTGACGGAATGCAGATATGGCGGTAGGTGTAATTTTCTACCTAGCGATATTCCCTAACGGGAATTTTGTAGCAATTTAACTTTTCTTACCTTTGGAATGACTAAAAAATAAACACTGCTTCCAATCCAGGTAAGCCAAAATAGATAGAAACCTGTGTGTGACTTTTCTCTCAATAATTCATGCGTAAACTTGGTGGTAAAATCATGAAAAGTAACGTATAACCCAAGCAACCCGATGACAAGAATAATGCTGATAAATAAGGCACTTATCGAACTTTTCTTTTTAATAACGAATTGGATAATGTCTAATACCAATAGAATAGCGAAAAATAAGAGTGCCGTTTGCCACCATGATTTTAAAATAGCGTAATCTCTGTAAAATAAACTGATGCCGACCCTGCTAATCCACGACATTTGAGAAACCAATACACCTGAAAGAGCTGATAGTACGGCTTGTAACAAAATTAATATTTTCATGTTGTCAATTCTCCTTATTTTGCTTACTGTTTGCAACATAATATTTCAATATAAAAAGTAAAGCAGTTGGTTAAATGATACTAAGCGCCAGCAGAAGAACAGATATTCCGGCATTTTTCGGAGAGTGGTTTATTAACAGGTTACATGCCGGAGAACTTCTGGTCCGTAACCCAATGAACTTCAATCATATATCTAAAATAAAACTCGCCCCTGAAAGCGTAGAGTGCATTGCATTCTGGACAAAAAACCCGGAACCGTTTCTTAAATACCTTAAAGATATGGATAACTTAGGTTATAAATATTACTTCCTATTTACGCTAAATCCATACAACAAAACCCTGGAAGTAGGAGTTGACGATAAAGAGAATATAATAAACACCTTTAAGCAGCTTGCAGAACAGGTTAGCCCAAAAAAGGTTATATGGAGATACGACCCTATAATCCTTACAGATATTTTCGATAAAGAGTACCACTTTAAAGCCTTTGAGTATCTGGCTAAACAGCTACATCCATTTACAGAAAGGTGTACAATCAGCTTTTTAGACTTTTACAAAAAAATAGACAAAATCACGAAATCAATTAATGCTTCTCCTCCGGACATAACACTGGTCAACGAAATCGCTGAAAAATTTAGTAGCATAGCAAATAAATACAGCCTACAACTTTTTTGCTGTAGCGAAAAAATAGATCTTGATATTTACGGTATTCAGCGTAGTAAATGTATAGATAATACTCTGATCTCAGAAATTGTAGGGCACCCTGTAACAAGCAGAAAAGACCAGACACAAAGAAAAGAGTGCGGTTGCGTAGAGAGCAAGGACATAGGCTCTTACAACACATGTGCTCATAACTGCATATACTGCTATGCTAACTCAACACCACAATCAGTGGTGAAAAACTGTCTTAAATATGATCCCCTTTCACCAATGCTGTGCGATTCAATCAGAGGGGATGAAAAGATTGTAGAGTATAAGGAACGGAAATTTAAATTGATCCCTCAGGATTCGCTATTTTAAGCTCTTTACATAACTTCGGCTTTTGACTTAACAAATCCAGTGTGGAGTGTGAAGAGTGGAGTGTGGAATTAAACTTCACTCTCCACACTCCACACTATTTTACGCAGTATATGGCAAAAAGTGAACGCCATAAAAAAGGATAAAGATTAGATGCCTACTGAACAACTACTTATAAACATTTCCACTCCTCTAACAGAAATGGCCGCCCAACAGCCCAACATGCCTGCCATTATATTCCCCAGTAAAGGCCGAACTATTACCTTTAAAGAGCTGGATGAGCAGAGTAACAGACTGGCAGGAGGTTTCATAAAAAACGGCATTCAACGTGGCACAAGAGTTGCCCTCCTTGTCCCTCCTTCTCCTGAGCTTTTCGCCATAACCTTTGCTCTTTTTAAAGCCGGAATCGTCCCTGTGTTCATAGACCCGGGGATAGGGGCAAAGAATATGAAAGGGTGTCTTTCAGATAGTGCTCCGGAAGCTTTTATAGGAATACCAAAAGCTCATATAGCAAGAATCGTGCTGCGGTGGGGAAAAGAAACAGTTTGGACACTGGTAAGAGTTGGAGGAAGCAGCCTTATAGGAGGCATTTCTCTTAAAAAAATAGAACAGGATGGAAAAGATGCCCAATTTAGCCCTGCTGAAACAGGCAAAGACGAAATAGCGGCGATACTCTTTACCAGTGGTAGTACAGGCTCTCCAAAAGGGGCGGTCTATACTCACGGCAACTTTGCCGCCCAGGTAAAAGCTTTAAAAGAAGTTTATAACATAATGCCTGGCGAAATCGATCTCCCCACATTTCCACTTTTTGCTCTGTTTGCCCCCGCTTTGGGAATGACAGCTCTTATACCGGAAATGGATTTTACAAAACCGGGGAGTGTAGACCCACTGCAAATCATCAATACGGGAAACCGTTATAAAGCAACAACTATGTTCGGCTCTCCGGCTCTACTTAATAGGGTAGGGAGGTATGGAACAGAGAAAAAACTTCATCTGAAAAGTGTGAAACGGGTTATATCTGCCGGAGCACCGGTTCCTGCTATTGTACTTCAGCATTTCAGAGAGATACTTCCCGAAGATGCAGAGATATTCACACCATACGGAGCAACGGAAGCCCTACCTGTGTCATCTATAAGCAGCCGTGAAATTCTTTCAGAAACACACTACGAGACAGCAAAAGGGAAAGGGATCTGCGTTGGCAGGCCAGTACCCGGATTATCTCTGGCAATCATCCCTATTAGTGATAAACCTGTTGAGAGCTGGAGTGACGATCTCTTTTTGGCAACAGGTGAAATAGGAGAGATAGCAGTGTCAGGAGAGCAGGTAACAAAAAGTTACTTTGAAAACCCTCAGGCAACAAGAATGGCAAAGATTCAGGGTGAAGATGGAAAAATATGGCACAGAATGGGGGATACCGGATATCTTGATGAAAAGGGACGGCTCTGGTTCTGCGGTCGTAAGTCACACCGCGTTGTAACAGCTTCAGGTACCCTCTTTACCATACCTGTTGAAGGAATCTTCAACAACCATCCTGACGTTTTCCGTACAGCCCTTGTAGGTATCGGAGAGCCAGGAAATCAGAAGCCTGTTCTCTGTGTTGAACTGGAAAAGGGTGTTAAACGGAATCAGAAAAATCGCATCAGAAACGAACTTATGGAAATAGCCAAAAAAAACTTCATAACAAAAGATATAAATATCATACTTTTCCACCCCAAATTTCCGGTAGATATAAGGCATAACGCCAAAATTTTCCGGGAAAAGCTGTCAGTCTGGGCAGCAGAGGTCATATCATGAAAGCCCTTGTTACAGGGGGAGGCGGATTTCTGGGAAAAGCTATTGTCAGGAAGCTTCTTGATGCCGGTCATGAAGTAACGAGTATCTCCAGAAATATATATCCTGAGCTTACAGCTCTTGGCGTTCCTCAGTATAATGGAGATATTGCAAATTTTGATGCAGTGCTGAAAGCTGCCGAGGATTGCGATATTGTTTTCCATGTGGCTGCGAAAGCAGGAATATGGGGAAGGTATAAAGATTACTACTCAGCGAATGTTAAAGGAACTGAAAATATAATATCCGTATGCCGTACTCTCAGCATTGATAAGCTTGTCTACACCAGTTCTCCCAGCGTAGTTTTTGATGGGAAAGATATTGAAAATGGTAATGAATCTCTCCCCTACCCTGAAAAGTATGAAGCTTACTACCCTAAGACTAAAGCTATTGCAGAGCAGATGGTACTTGATGCAAACGACCCTGAACTGGCAACTGTGGCGCTGCGCCCGCACCTCATATGGGGCCCCGGAGATAACCACCTGGTTCCAAGGATTATAGCAAAAGGAAAAGCCGGTAAGTTAAAGCAAATAGGAAATCACCCTTGCCTTGTTGATACAGTTTACATTGATAATGCTGCTGCAGCTCATATAGAGGCAGCAGAGAAGCTTGAGCCAGGCTCAGTCATCGCAGGAAAAGCTTACTTCATTTCAAACGGTGAACCTCTGCCACTGTGGGATACGGTGAATAAAATTCTTGCGGCAGCAGACATAGCACCTGTAAAGGGAAGAATCTCTACCAATGCCGCAGTTGCAGCAGGTTTTCTTTGCGAAACGATCTGGAAGCTCCTCTCTTTATCAGGGGAACCGCCGATAACCAGGTTTGTTGCCCGTGAGATGTCAACAGCCCACTGGTTTGACCTGTCAGCAGCCAAAAGAGATTTTGGATATAATCCTGAAATTAGTATTGATGAAGGGTTGAAAAGACTGAGAGAGTACCTGACGCGAAATAAAATTATTGCCTAATTGTATGAGTACACAATATCGTCCCGACTAATTTTTCAACATAATAAAACCTATGAACTGAGGTGCTACCTGAGCCCATAGGTTTTTGTAGTGCACACGGTAACATTCAAAAAATTGCCTAATTCTATGATTATCGTGTAGGGGCGGCAATCTGCCGCCCGAACCACCCCGCCCCACGGGCGCCCCTCCATAGAAGGGAATTTTGTAGGGGACGCACACTGGGCGTCCCGAATAACCTCCACACTGCCTTACCAAACGACTCTATAGCCGGCATTAACCTTCCAAGGAACTTCGATTCTTGATCCTTTTATGTAGTCATATTCTGCGTAGAATTGTTTGTCTGGCGTTACCTGCCAAGTGAGTCCTCCTCCTACTTCGTACCTGTTTCCGGCTGAGTTTCCTTTTACGTTGTCTTGGTCTATGTTTATGTCTCCTCCGTTTGTCCAGGTTTGCCCATACATTCCTTTGATGTACGGTTGGAGTATGCCTGCTGTTTCTGTTGTTATTCTCTTTCCTGCTACTATTCCTGCTCTTAAGTCGTAGCTATCACTGGCTTTCTGGTTTATTTTTGTTTGTCCCCCT
>WQYY01000027.1 GCA_009780995.1 Desulfuromonadales bacterium | reverse complement strand
GAATCAGAAAGATAAAGCCATTGCTGCATGGGAAAAGTATCTTACTATCGATTCTAATAGTGATAGGGCGAAAGAGGTAGCCGGCGCTATTAAAGTGTTGAAAGCAGGGGGAGAAATTCCTAAAGAGAGATTTCAGTAGGGGCGTGATTTATCACGTCCCTATTGGACGCGATAAATCGCGCCCCTACATTCGTCTCACGCCCTGCTCCTCAGGTGCCTTGTCTCTGAACCAAAATACTGTGTCATTAGGTGAAATAGATTATTGCCTAATTATATGATTTACAAAAAAATAGGTAATAACCATTAATCTGTTAGCTCAGGTATTACCTCAGCTAACAGAAATAATGATATAAGAAATTATTGCCTGATTGTGTTAAACTGATAAAAATAGGCAATAAACTATAAAAATATGCAAAAACATATTACTAAAGTAATTATGCATCTGCTGTTTTTGATACTACTGTTATTTTCATTTTTTGGCTGTGCTACAGTCATAGTACGTGGTGGCAATACACAGATAACTGATGGTGTACGTGTAACTGAGGGTGTAGAGATGGTAAAGCTTTATCCTGACACCCAATATGATGCATATATTATTAAATCTGATTGGTCGCACTCGCGTATTCGTATAGCTCCATTGGGTACTATTGGAGGTCTTCTTGACATGCCTTTTTCATTGATTTCTGATACGCTGCTTTTGCCGTATGATATTTTTAAGAAAGATCCCCACGATACTCATGAGAAACCAAAAGATAAATAAATAGGATATGTTAAATCAAATTGCTACGATCAGAGGTATAATAGTTTGATGGATTTTCATAAAATTAATGACACAGGGTTTTGAGCCATAGACGAAGCGTCTTGCGTAGGGGGCGCACACTGGGCGCCCCGAAAGACCGGACGGCCAATGGCCGCCCCTACGGTCAAACGAGATACGACGAAGGCAAATAGCATATGACAAAAGCCTTTGTCACACAAGGATATATCCTCGCAAATCGCGGGGATTTTTTGTAGTTAGTTACTCTATAGGGGCAGGTTAATGGATATTGCACAATCCAGAAGATGGAAGATTAAAGAACAGAATACAGATTCCGTCAAAAATCTGGCAAAGGTCCTTGATATAGATGAATTATTGGCTAAACTTCTCTTAAACAGGGGAATAAAAAGCCCTGAAGATGCTAAAGGCTTTTTTAACCCTTCCCTCTCCTCACTTACTAACCCTTTTTCCATGAAGGGCATAGAACCGGCTGTAGAAAGAGTTATAGAGGCTGGCAAAAAAGGTGAAACAGTCTCTGTTTATGGTGATTATGATGTAGATGGCGTTACTTCAGTAGCTCTTCTGTCAAAATTTTTCAGTTCAGTCGGTATTAAAAATTGCTATCTGATTCCTGAGCGGCTTAAAAACGGCTATGGACTCTCTATTGAAGGTATAGATCAGGCGGCTGCGCTTGGAGCGAAAGTTGTCATAACGGTTGACTGCGGAATTACCTCTGTAGTTGAGGCGGATTACGCTTCAAAAATAGGGATTGATCTTATAATTACCGATCATCACACTCCGGAGGAGGAACTACCAAATGCGGTTGCTGTCATAAACCCTCTTCAGAAAGATTGTAACTCAGGTTTAAACTGTTTAGCAGGAGTTGGAGTTGCGTTTAACTTTCTTATTGCCCTGAGAAGCCGCTTGAGGTCTGCGGGTTTATTTTCCCAGACCAGCTGTAAAGAGCCTGATTTGAGGGAGTACCTTGATTTCGTCGCTTTAGGCACAATTGCCGACCAGGTACCTGTTACAGGCGAAAACAGAATATTGGTATGTTACGGCCTTAGGGAGCTGGCAAGGAGCAGTAAGCCAGGTATACAGGCTCTGAAAAAAGTTGCTGATGTCGGTAACGGAGAGATTTCCACTGGAGCAGTAGCATTTAGACTGGCTCCCAGGCTTAATGCCGCCGGAAGGCTGAGTAGTGCAGTAACAGGAGTTAAACTCCTTTTATCGGAAAGTCCGGAAGAGGCTTCTTTTCTGGCAGTGGAACTGGACAGAGAAAACAGTGAACGCCAGAGTATGGAGCAGCAGATAGTACATCAGGCTATTATAGCTATTGAAAAAGATGAAAATCTGAGAAACAGAAAAAGCATTGTACTTGCCTCAGATAAGTGGCATCCGGGAGTTATAGGGATTGTCGCTTCAAGAATAGTTGAAAAGTATTACAAACCCTCGATTATTATTGCTGTTGAAAATGGGACAGGAAAAGGCTCTGCCAGGAGCATTTCCAATTTTCATCTTTATAACGCATTATCGGAGTGTAAAAAGCATTTTCATAAATTCGGCGGCCATAGCCATGCGGCAGGGATTACAATCGAAAGCGGCAATATAGAGGCCTTTTCAGAAGAATTTGAAAAATGTGTTTCTTCTGTTATTAAAGAAGAAGATATGATTCCCGAAATAGCTGTTGATTCTGTTATATTACCTGAAGAGCTTACTTTTAAAACTGTTGAATCTATATCAAAACTAAGACCTTTCGGAATGGGGAATCCGGAGCCTACATTACTTCTTAAAGGGGTAAAAATCGTTTCAAAAAGGATAATCAAAGATTCCCATCTTAAACTTCTGTTGGATATTAAGGGGAATACTTTTGAAGCTATAGGCTACAGAATGGCAGATATTGACCTAAAATGGGATTACGCGAACATTCTTTTTATCCCTGAAAAAAATCTATGGAACGGCCGGGAAAAGCTTCAGTTAAGGCTAAAAGGGATAGAAACATCGGAGATGCCCAGTGGAGCGTAACTTAAGATTCAGAGACGCGGAGAAGATTATTCAGATAGGCTTCTGGATCAATGCTTTTCTTATGGTAATGAAGCTTCTTGCCGGATATTTCGGTAATTCTCAAGCCGTTTTTGCCGATGGTATAGAGAGCGGCTGCGACTTTATCGGAATACTTGCCGCTATGATAGCCCTCCGTATGGGGAGAAAACCTTATGACAAAGAGCATCCTTACGGACATGGCCGTGCGGAGAGCATATCTGCTATTGTAGTATCTCTGATAATCTTTATAACCGGTGGTGTGATATTATACAGTGCAGTAATCAAAATAATCACCAAAGGTTATCAAAGGCCGGAATTAATAGCTGTGGCTGCTGCTGTAATAACAATAATAATAAAAGAGTGGCTTTACAGGTTTTCAGCGAAGCGAGGGAAAAAACTTGAAAGCCCCGCAGTGTTGGCTGTAGCGCAAGATCACAGAAAAGACGCCATTACATCAATAGCAACTCTTGTAGGCGTAACAGCGGCTTTTTTCGGCATAGGGATAATGGACCCTATTGCCGCTGGAATTACAGCTCTGTTTATATTCCATATAGGGTGGAAAATATTTAAAGAGAGCTCTTATGACATTATGGACGGCGCTCCTGAAGATGATACCCTTCAGAAAATATCCGGTGTCATTTTAGAAATTCATGAAGTTAAAAAAATAGCTGAAATTAAAGGCCGCCGTTCAGGACAGTATATTATAGTTGACCTTAAGCTTGAAATGGACCCTGAAATAAGTGTAAAAAAAGCTCATGATATATCAATGGTTGTTAAGAAAAGAATCTTTGAGAATTTTGAAAACGTTGGCGATGTTATGATTCATGTTGATCCGTATGGTAGGGAGGAGCAAAACGAAAAGATGAGCAGGTTATAGTAACAGCTTCCGCTTTTGCCATCTACTGCATAAAATAGTGTGGAGTGTGGAGAGTGGAGTTAAACCCCGCTCTTTGTATCAGATGAAGTCCTGTCTTTCAGGCAGATATTGTATTTATCTGTTTCCGCAGATCATTGACCTGCGGTTATGAAAATAAGCCGTAGGGGCGACCGTCCCCGGTCGCCCGACAACACGGGCGGTAGATTGCCGCCCCTACATAACGCCCTGTGTTATTAGGTAAAATGGATTATTGCCTAATTATATGATTTACAAAAAAATAAGCAATCTATATTAATCTGTTAGCTCAGGTATTACCTCAGCTGACAGGAATAACGGCATGAAAAATAATTGCCTAATTATATAAAACAAATATAATCAGACAATATTTAAAAACATACTGGGTTCAGACAAGGCGCCCTGATAGTGTAGGGGCGGCAACCTGCCGCCCGTGCTGTTTAGCGGGCGAACACAGTTCGCCCCTACATAAACCTTCTGGATTGCTTCGTCGCTTCGCTTCTTTCAGTGACATACAAAGAGACGTAGGGGCGCACAGTGTGCGCCCGCTAAAGCTGGAGCCATAGAGGTGGTAATATATGGGATACAGAAACCTTTCGGAAACTATCGCCGATCTTGAAAAACATGGAATGCTGAAGAGGATTGACACCCCTTTAAGTGCTGATCTGGAAATAGGTTCTATCCAGCGCCGTGTATATGAAAAGCAGGGGCCGGCGCTTCTTTTCACTAACGTGAAAGAGTGTGGTTTTCCGCTTTTAGGCAACCTCTTCGGAACGCTGGACAGAACACGTTTTCTGTTTCGTGATACCTTATCAGCCATTGACAATCTGGTGAAACTAAAAATAAATCCTGCTGAAGCTTTATGACATCCGTTCAAATATCTCTCTGCGTTTCCGGCAGCTTTCCATCTATTACCGAAAAAGGTAAATAACGGGTCTGTCCTTGCTAATCGAACATCTATAAGGAACCTTCCCCAGCTTAAATCATGGCCCCTTGACGGAGGCGCTTTTATAACCTTACCTGTTGTATATTCCGAAAGTGTTCTCAAGCCCGGTATAAAAGGCTCAAATCTGGGAATGTACAGGATACAGATATCAGGAAATAACTATGGAGATGACGAAGTCGGGCTTCATTACCAGATACACCGTGGCATAGGCCTTCATCATGGAGAAGCCATAAAAGCCGGCCTCCCTTTTAAAGTCAATATCTTTGTAGGCGGCCCCCCGTCGCTTACAGTCGCTTCTATAATGCCACTTCCTGAAGGTATGCCTGAACTCTCTTTCGCAGGGCTTTTAGGCGGGCATAGGCTGCCTCTTGTATGTCGCCCTGGTGCCTTTCCAATTCCTGCTGAAGCTGATTTCTGCATTACCGGCACGGTAGTACCTGATAAGCTGCTAGAGGAAGGGCCATTCGGAGATCATGTAGGCTATTACAGCCTTGCCCATGATTTTCCCTATCTTAAAGTTGAAGAGGTTCTTCACCGGAACGGAGCTATATGGCCATTTACAACTGTTGGTCGCCCGCCTCAGGAAGACACTTCTTTCGGAACTTTTATCCATGAACTTACAGACGCTCTTATACCGACAGTTCTTCCGGGAATAAAGGGTGTTCATGCTGTTGATGCCGCCGGTGTCCACCCACTGTTACTTGCCATAGGGAGTGAGCGTTATCTTCCCTATGTTGATTCTAAAGAGCCTATGGAGCTTCTTACTCAGGCAAACGCTATTTTGGGACAGGGGCAACTCTCCCTCGCAAAATATCTCTTTATTGCGGCTATTGAAGATAACCCGCCGGATATTCATAATGTACAGGAATTTATCTGCTTTATGCTCAAGCGGATAGACTGGAAGCGGGATCTCCACTTTCAGACATGCACAACTATTGATACTCTTGATTATACAGGAAGCGCCCTTAATAAAGGTTCTAAAGTGGTTATTGCCGCCGTGGGTGAGGAGAAAAGGGCTCTTGCTACAGAACTCCCATCAGGGTTTTCAATTCCTGAGGGATTTCATTCTCCTGAAATCTGCATTCCTGGAGTAATGGCTGTCTCTGCGCCTCCTTCAAATGGGGCAAGAGGTAAACAGGATTCTGCAATCGAAGAATTTTGCCGATTTTATGAAAATGGTAATGGCTTGCCGGATTCAATACCTCTTATAGCCGTTGTTGATGATTCCGATTTCACTGCGCGAACTCTTAACAATTTCCTCTGGGTGCTCTTCACAAGATCAAATCCGGCTACAGATATTTATGGAATTAACTCTAAAACAGATTGTAAACATTGGGGATGCAGCGGCCCTCTTGTAATTGATGCCCGTATAAAACCGTATCATTCACCTGTTCTTGAGGAAGACCCGGCGGTTGTGAAGCGTATTGAAGAGATGGCGGCGGAGGGTGGGCCACTTTATGGGTTATTCTAAAATAGTGTGGAGTGTGGAGTTAAATTTAACCGCGAAACACACGAAAAGCACGAAAAAAAGCATAAACCACAAAGGACGCAAGGGATACGCAAGGTACGCAAAAAAAAGGCAGGTCATTGCGGGCTTGACCCGCAATCTCCCACTATCAAGGGATTGCGGGTCAAGCCCGCAATGACTTTGTGTCCTTTGTGAAAACCTTTGCGCCCTTTGCGGTAAAAAATTTAAAAAATAAGATTTGCTTTTCTCCGTGAACTTTGTGGCTCTGTGAGAAACCGAAGTTACTTATTTAAGGTTTGGTGGTAAGGCTTCTTTTAAAAGAGCATTAATCCTATCCATATCTGCACCGATAACTTCCTGCCCATTTATGAAGAAAGTAGGAGTCCCCTCAATTCCTAAAGATTTGGCAAGTTCCAGATGTGCGGCTGCAAGATCAATTATTTCCTGAGAAGGTGCGGTCGCTGTTGAAGGAATTGGTTTACCTGCCATCATGTCTGCATAAGCTTGTTTACGGTCTTTTGCTCCCAGAATATACTGAACTTTAGTTATTGCGTTTGGGTGAGCTATAGGGGAGAAGAAAATATACCGCGTTATATCAGTCCGGTTAGCCAGTTCTTTGTCAGCTTTTCTGCAGAAAGGGCAATCAGGATCGCTGAATTCAATCATCGTTATAGGCCCGTTCCCCACTTTCAAAGCTTTTTCCAGAGGGAGGGTGTTTACTTGCTTTAATTGCTCCTGTCGTGCTTTTTCTATGAGTACCTGGCGTTTGTCGGCAACAATACTTTCGCCGTCTTTATTATAGATATCTCCTGCAATAAGAAAATCTTTCGCAGGGTAGTAAAAGAGTATATTCCCTTGTGTTACCACTTCATAAATTCCGGGGATTTGACTTTCAGTTATACTGTCTACCTTAAATTGCGGGAAAGCTTTTTTAAAAGCTTCGTCAGGTTTCATAGCAAGAGGTGATGCGGAAGAAAAGAGGGGTACCGCGAGGATTAAGAGTAGGGTAAATATTGTAATTAATCTGTTTTTCATAAATTGCTTCTCCTTTGGTTATCTGTTTATTTATATACAGGGTTTTGTCCTATTATTTCAACTACAGGGCCCAGCTCAAGCTCTTCAAGCGTTCCGCTATCTGGCCCATATTCGGAATCGCCGACTGCCCAATTATACACTTTTTCAGCGTCCAGCAAAACCGGGTCTGTTGGCGTTCCATATACCCTTTTCTGCATGGCTTCATCAAACAACCCTACACACCCGTGAGACGCCGGACGGCCGGGAAGGTCCCTCGCGTGAATCCAGTAAGCTGTTAAGTCAGGTCCTATGTAAAATCTCATGGCGTTATCCATTGGGTATTGACCTGAGTTATTATCTATATCTATCTGGTACAGGGATGATTTATGGTTTTTGTCTCTGGCGTCAATCCTGTAGAGTCCTGCAGGGGTTTCAAATCCTTCTTTACCCGTAGCTACAGGTACCGAGAATTTAAGTTTTCCTTTTTCATAGGCTCCCAGCCACTGTTCTGTGAGATTGATAAGGATATATTTGTCATAACGCTCTGCCGGTTTGTACTCTAACGGCATGGGTTCATATGTCTTTAGGTCGTTGATATTAACCGGTGCCTTAATTGTTAGCCCTGGATATGCGTGGCGACGGTCAAGCCTGTTAAATCTTGCTACAAGAGGCCAGTTTTTGCCAAAGAGGGATTCAAGTGTCTCTCCCGGCATTATAAAGTGTGCTGTCCATTTTATGCTTTGCTGGCTGGGGTATTCGACTCTTGTAAGATCTTCCTTTGCGGGATCGTTAGGGTCTGCTCCGGCTAACGTAACAGATTTGGGGCTGTAAAAAAGAATCACTCCCGAAAGGAGTGATACTAAAAGTAGTAAGAGTAGTAATGGTATAGTCTTTGCCATTGTAGCTAGTTCCTGTTTGTAACAATGAGTCCTTTAACTGTATTTTCAACAATAGTATACGGATCACTTGAATGGTCAGTGATCTCCTGTACCATTTTATCAAATTTTCCATTTTTAGATACAATTCTAAATGCTTCATTAAACAGGCCATCTTTCAGCATATTCATAAGAATTACGGCGTTTTTTTCCATTATAAATTTGTTAAGCGCTCCAGACGAAAGTAGATACTCTTTATGAGCCAGACATTCTGTTACCAGAGCTTTTATCCCTTCTCCCCTGTTTCCTTCTGTCATAAGCACCTTCGGCATCCAGCCTGAATCTCTGGAGTGTCCCATTTCCAACATTACGGAGAGCTCTCTAGCTGTTCTGTCCGCTCCGTCTCTGTCAGATTTATTAACTACAAAGATGTCGCCGATTTCAAGAATTCCTGCTTTTATAGCTTGTATATCATCTCCAAGCCCGGGAACCATAATAACTATAGTTGTATGTGCCATGCGCACAATATCAATCTCGTCCTGGCCTACACCAACAGTTTCTATGATTACCACATCCATTCCCATGGCGTCCATTACGTTTACAACATCACCTGTGGAGTGCGATATCCCGCCAAGAGCTCCTCTTGTGGCAAGGCTTCGTATAAATACACCTTCATCTTCCGCGTGACGGTTCATTCTTATACGGTCGCCAAGAATAGCCCCTCCGGTAAAGGGGCTTGTCGGGTCTATGGCAACGACTCCTACACGTTTCCCTTGGCCCCTGTATTCTGCGGTTATCTGGTCAACCAATGTTGATTTGCCGGCTCCGGGAGGGCCGGTTATGCCTATGATATAGGCTTTGCCTGTATGAGGGTAAAGCTGTTTCAGTTCCGCTTTTGCACTTTCTAAGCCATCGTCAATATCGCGCATCAGCCGGGCAGCGGCTCTTATGTCATTATTGAGGATTCTATCGGCAAGTCCCATTTATTTCCCCTGTTTTATGTGGAGCAGGCTTTTGGTCATATACTGTGTTGGCTGCGTCGCATATCGTTTGGTTGTAGGGGCAGGGCTTGCCCCTGCCCAATTATTCAGGGCATCTGCGTTTTCATTCAGGGCGACCGCAAGGGTCGCCCCTACTGTGAGGCAAGAGTGCTGAAGTGTCTCCGCTCCAAAGCGCAGCCATATTTGATGTTAAGGTCTGAAGCGGCGTTTACGAGCTTTTTAAGGGAATAGAGGGCGTCTTTAGGTTTTGAAGCGATTTCTTCAGCAAAACAGACGGTCTTCTCCCAAAACTCCTCAGAGCCAAATACCATATCAACAAGGCCATATTCCAATGCTTCAGAAGCGCCAAACTCTTCCGCTGTCATAAAGATTTCCATGGCTCGGTTTTTCCCTACAAGCCTCGGAAGTTTCTGCGTACCGCAAAACCCTGTGATAATACCTATTTTAGAACCTGGGTGCGCTGTACGAAGGGAACTGCTGGCGATTCTTATGTCGCATGCAAGGGCAAGATCAACTCCGCCACCCATACAGATTCCGTTTATTCCGGCAATTATCGGTTTTTCACACTCTTCCATATATGAAAACAGAGATTGTCCGAGATCTGAAAATGCAATGGCTTCTTTGGAACGGAAGGGGAGCATCTGGCTGATGTCAGCTCCTACGGCAAAGGAATCACCATGATACCCTGTAAGTACAATAGATACAACTGAGCTGTCCTCTCCAAGTTCTGCAAATGCCCGTTTCAGCTCGTTAAGCATATCAACTGTAAGTTTGTTAAAACGGTGGCCTGATTGCATGAAAAGATATCCAACGCCGTTTTTTACCTCTATGGAGGTCTGTTTGCGGGGCATTAATCTATTTTTCTGCAATGTTTTCTTTTACCCATTTGATGATATCTTCAGTTGATGTCCCCGGAGTAAAGACCTCTTTTATCCCTGCTGCTTTAAGGCCTGGAATGTCATCTTCAGGTATTACCCCGCCGCAGAAAATGGCTATGTCATCGGCGTTTTTCTCTTTAAGCACAGTACTGACTCTTGGGAGCAGAGTATTATGCGCTCCTGAAAGGATTGAAAGGCCTATACAGTCCACATCTTCCTGTATGGCGGCGGCTACAATCTGTTCAGGGGTCTGATGCAGCCCTGTATAGATAACTTCAAATCCGGCGTCCCGTAAAGCTCTGGCAACGACTTTTGCTCCTCTGTCATGACCGTCGAGGCCCGGTTTTCCTACCAATATGCGAAGTTTTCTTGATGACATATTATTTATCTCTCCTTTTTTATATATGACTGTGCCCCCGGCTTTTGGCCATGTGTGAGGTAGTAAGGATACGCCATAGGCGTTGAATATCAATAGAAAAAGAAATATACGAATTTTTTTGTCCGTAGGACATTAACTGTTAAAGCCCTATGGGCTATGTGTTAATTGTATATGATATTTCTATTGATATGAATGCCCTACGGGCAATGCAGGGGCGATCATTGATCGCCAGTATTATCGGGCGCACACTGTGCGCCCCTACATACGCCTCGCGAGTCGCTCCTCGACTGCTGTCATTGCGGACTCGATCCGCAATCCCCTGCTATTTGGAGATTGCGGGTCAAGCCCGCAATGACGTCCTGTGTCAATTTGGTAAAATGGTTTACTGCCCAATTATATTTATTTAATATAATTAGGCAATTATTTTTTATGCCACTATTCCCATCAGCTGAGGTAATACCTGAGCTGATGGATAATACCGCGTATGCCGATTTCTTTATAAATCATATAATTAGGCAATATTTAAAACCATGCCGGCTTCAGATTTTTAGTCATATGTAAAGCAGCCTAGAACAGATTTCGTAGGGGCAGATCTGTGTGTCTGCCCTGATGAAATGGGCGAACACGCAGGTTCGCCCCTACAAGTGTTGAACGTCCTGAGACCGTAGGGGCGCGATTTATCGCGCCCTGGCCACTTAATCGAAGCTGCGTTATTTTTCTATCCCTGTGCGTGCCGGTACTCCTTGCTTATAATAATGCTTAATCTCCTTCATTTCAGTTACAAGATCTGCCGCCTCAATTACCCTCTGATCTGCGTTTCTTCCCGTCAGGATAAGTTCGACTTTTTCAGGCTTTTCTTTGATAAGCTTTAGAATATCTTCCACCAAAAGAAGACCGAAACTTACAGCTCCGTTTATTTCATCAAGGATTATAATATCATACTCATTACTTTTCATTTTTGAAGCAGCCATTTCAAAGGCCTCTTTAGCAAGCTGTTTATCTGTCTCCGAAGGGTTCTCCCTGTCTACCCAGCCCGGCCGGCCTGTAGGTATTATTGTAAGCTCTGGCGCCAGCCGTTTAGCGGAGATATGTTCGCCATAAGGGCCTCCGCCTTTCATAAACTGAACCATTAAGACCTTTAATCCATGTCCTGTTGCCCTGAGGGCCAGGCCAAGGGCGGCAGTTGTCTTCCCTTTACTATTTCCGGTATAAACCTGAACACAACCCTGTTCCAGTTTCATATCTCTCCTTAGAGGCTGTCAGCGCCCTTTAAAAACAGGTTTCCGTTTTTCCATAAAGGCGGTCATACCTTCCTTCTGGTCTTCAGATGAGAAACAGATGGCAAATGCGTCCCGTTCCATGAAACAGGCGTTTGCCAGATCAAGATCATAACCTCTGTTTATGACTTCTTTTGCCATTCTCAGTGATAGCAGCCCTTTGTCGCAGATTTTGTGCAAGAGTGTTAAAGCGTCATAAATAAGGGACTCGTCCGGAAATATGCTGTTTATAAGGCCTATTCTCAGCGCTTCTCTTGCCTCTATTGCTGCTCCTGTAAAAACCATCTGCTTTGCTTTTGAACGCCCTATTAATCTGGTAAGACGCTGTGTCCCACCAAAGCCCGGTATTATGCCAAGGTTGATTTCAGGAAAGGCAAAGCGGGCTGTTTCCGCCGCAACGATAAAATCGCATGAAAGGGCGAGTTCCAAGCCTCCGCCCATTGCCGCCCCATTTACTGCTGCAATAACAGGTTTTGAAAATTCTGCTATGGTAAACATGAGCTTCTGTCCTTTGGAAGCGAAGCGTGTGGCTTCAACAGGAGATAAAGGGAGCATACCGCCAATATCCGCCCCTGCGCAGAAATGTTTTCCCGCGCCTGTTATAAGGACTCCTTTGACAGAGCTCTCTTTATTAAGGCTATTAAAAGCTTCTTCCAGTTCCTCAATAAAGCTTTCATTTATCGCGTTTCCCATGCAGGGTCTGTTGAGGCTGACAGTAGCAACGCCATTATCATATGATATATCAAGGTATTTTTCGGACATAATTCTTTTCCTCTCCAACTGATATCTGAAACTGGAAGACATTATAATAGTAACTGTGAAGCGGTGTCAAGGCGATCAAGCCGTTTTTATAACGCCGTTATACGTTCTAAGTCTTCTCAATAAAAACTGTAAATGGCGCTGTTTCGCCCCTGTTAAGTTGATTAAACTTCCATACATTGAATTCAGAAGGTGATAGGGCTGAGCTCCAGGATTGGATCGCTTTCCACTCTTCTTCTCCTCCTTCATGCCCTGTATAAACTGCGATAATAATGATCCCTTCTGTCAGCAGAAGGTTTACAGAGCTTTCAAGAGCTGCAATAGTAGTTTCAGGAGCTGTTTTAGTTTTATAATCTCCGCCAGGGAGATAGCCGAGATTAAATATTATGGCATTGACAGGTTCTGACAGGTGTTTTGAAATGTTTTCGTGGCCATCTAAAATGAGTTCTGTCTGCTTATCGTATCCTGCTTCTAAAACCCTTTTTCTAGTGGCTTCAATAGCTTTTGGCTCTGTATCAAAACCAAAAGCTTTTCCTGATTCTCCCACAAGTTTTGCCATAAACAGGGTGTCATGGCCGTTTCCACAGGTAGCATCTACTGCTTTATCCCCTTTTTTCAGACGTTCTTTAAGGAAATAGTGGGCTAGGGGAACAGCTCCGTAAAGCCCTTTCATTACTTCTTTCCGGCCAGATTAAGAACTGCAGGGAGTACAAGAACAAAGGCAATTTGACATGCTATCATTCCCAGAGACATTACGGCCCCTATGCTGAACACTCCCTGGTGTCTTGCTACCATCAGCGCGCCAAAACTGGCCATGATAGTAAAAGTGTTACATAAAACGCCGATGCCGGTGCTGCTGAATATGACCTCTGCCGGGGTGAGATTTTCCCTTCTGTAACGGTTAATAATGTAAATTCCTGAATCTACGGCAATTCCCAGTATCAATGGCATTACGATTATGTTCGCTGAGTTGAAGCTTATGCGGAAAAGCCACATGCCTGATATCATGAATAAAACCCCTGTAACAAGCGGGATAAGTCCTATAAGGGTATATCTTATGCTCCTGAATGCCAGCAGAAGTATTACTATAATAGCTATGAATGCGTATATGAAGGCAGCTTTATAAGAATCCCTCATAATGCTCATTGATTCATAAACCATTACAGGTTCCCCTGTTGCATTAGGGAGGATAGAACGTACATCTTTAAGAAAAGCTTCCAAAGGCTGCCTGTCGAAGATTTCGTATTTTGGGGCGATCTGTAACATGTACTTTCCGGTTTGCCCAATAAAACGTGAACTAAGCTCTTTAGGTATATCATTTGCTGATATTCTGTTTGCCGCAAGGGTTGTTTTAAGCGCGTCTATCTGGGAAGGGAGCTCTGCGAACATTCCCCCCTGAAAGTTTTTAAGCATACCTACGGCATTTTTATCTTTTTCTTTTTCCAGTTTTGAAAAGAAACTATCAAGAGTTGCAAGGAATTCCCCTACTTCAGGCGCTTCCGGCTTCTTTTCTGCAACCAGTTTTTGGTTCAATTTTTTAACGCTGTTTCTGAAATTTTCAAAAACCTCAGGAAGGGCCATTAATTGCAGGTTTTCGTCGTACTCGGCCGGCTTAACATCTGAAAGGGTTTTGCTCAGTTTTTGCAGCATGTCTAATTTTTTATCCTGATCTTCGGGGATAAAGGTATTCATGCTTACTACATGGTCGACTGTGGGAAGCGCTTCCAGCTTTTTGGTTAATTTTGCCGCGTCTTCAGAAGAGTTTGCGGTTCCGACAACGAAATATCCGGCATTTTCCTTGCTTGTCATAAGCTTACGGGCATAAATGACTGATTCAAGGCCTTTAGCCTGAAGGTTCATAAGGTTATAATCAAAAGATATCTTATACAGAGGGTATAAAGAGAGGAGGACGAGCGCTACTGTAATGGCTATAACTGCTTTTGGATAGCCAAAAAGGATACGTTTAACAGAACCGGTAAATGTTTTATCAGTTTCGCTATTATTAATAGTCGTTCTGATTTTACTCTTTCCGGGAGAGATCAGGAGCAGCATTGCAGGGAGAAGGGTTAGCGTAACGACCACACATATAGCTATTCCTCCTGCTGCTATGATTCCGAGCTCTGCTATCCCTTTGAAGTCAGTTAAAACAAATGTGAAAAACGCGGCTGCAATAGTCGCTGCTGCCATTATAATGGCCAGAATATTTCTTTCCAATCCGATTCCAATAGATGTGGCCTTGTCATTGCCTTTTGAAAGCTCTTCCTGATACCTCAGAACAATCTGGATACCATATTCGATCCCTATTCCCATAAGCATTACGGCAAATACCACAGACAGGATATTAAGATGTCCCACTGTCAAAGTTGCAAAGCCAAAGGAAAGGGATATTGCCACAAGTATCGTTGTCATGGCGGAAACCACATTCAGTACCCCTCTGAACACGATCAGGAGCAGGATTACGGTCAGAACTATAGATATAATTGTCGCCAGGGTTATATCATGCTCACTTGTGGTCATTTCCTGATTTTCAAGGACAGGAGTACCTGTAAGGCCAACTGTTATCTCTTTAAATTCAGGTTTGGCTTTGAGTTTCGCTATCTCTCCCCTTACTATCTTTATGGCCTTTTCCGCAGGTACGAAGTTTGTCTTATCTTTCTTAGGGGTAGCAGTCATTATCTGATTTCTTCCGGCGTTTATTAAGGCTGATTCTTCCCCGTCTTTTCCGCTTAAGAAAAATTCTTCCATAGAGAAATCTGCTGCGCCGCTTTTATCAAAACTCTTAATTCCTGCTCCAAGCTTGTTCAGCGTAAATACAAGAGGTGTGAGCTGTTGCTCATTTCCGGAGGAGATGTATGAGTCCGTCTCTTTTGTAAGGTATGTAAAAAGCGTCTGTACTGAGGGAGAGGCAGATAGCTCTTTGAGCAGCGGTGCTATCATAGCTATGTTAGTAGTAAGAGAGTCAATATCTTTTGTTGGCATAAGAAGCAAGCCGTTTTTCTTGAGAAAACCGAGGCCGGAAGGATAGAACAGGTCGCTGAAATCCGTTTTATCTTGTTTCAGTGAGTTATACAGTTCTGTTCCAAACTTAGAAACGGTTACAGAGTCTTTCCCTTCCATTACAATAACGATATCTGCTTGTTCTCCGAACTCTTTTTTATATTCGGCAAAATTTCTGTAAAAGGGCCTGTTTTTAGGCATAAGATCATCTCTGCCTGTAAGGAAGGTCATGTTTTGCCATGTGTATAACAGTGAGACAACA
This sequence comes from Desulfuromonadales bacterium, assembly GCA_009780995.1. Taxonomy (GTDB): domain Bacteria; phylum Desulfobacterota; class Desulfuromonadia; order Geobacterales; family DSM-12255; genus WQYY01. The sequence continues at coordinate 4,818 of WQYY01000027.1, read as the reverse complement.
GCCAGTATCAGATAAGTTAAGAGAATAAGCCGCGGGTGTTTTTGAATAAATCTATAAAGAGGGGAAAAACTGTTCATTCTTTCTCCTTGTTAATGTTAGTACATTAGCACATTTCAAATATATTTTACGCACCAATTTTCTAACATATGGTTTGCAGTAAATCAAATCAATTGAAGAGCTTGGAAAACCGTTTAATATCAAGAGGTTTTGGACAAAAAGATGTTCTTTTTCAATTATCTATGATAAAAAAATACATTTCGAAATAGTGCTATTTATTGATCAAAGGACAGAAAATATATAATGCAACAATTGAAGAACCCTATATCACCTACCTTGACTACTTATGGCCATAATACCGTAAAAGAAGAGGCCGGATCAATCTCTTTGAGCCTTGCTGAAATCAGAACTGATCTTAAAAACGGAAATTTTTCATTACTTAATGACGGGATTAAAAGGTCTCAGGAACATTTTTTTAGAGAGCAGCTACCTGAAGGGTACTGGTGGGCGGAACTTGAGTCAAATGTTACCATAACAGCTGAGTACCTCATGTTGTTCCATATCCTGGATATGGTTGATAAAGAGCGGGAGGGGAAAATTGTCAACTATCTCCTCGAAAAGCAGACAGAAGAGGGCTATTGGACAATTTATTACGGCGGACCGGGCGATCTTTCAACTACAATAGAAGCCTACTTTGCGCTCAAGCTTGCCGGTATTCCGGCAGAGCACCCCGCAATGAAAAAAGCCCGCGAATTTGTTCTGGAGAATGGCGGGATCATAAAGAGCAGGGTTTTTACCAAGATATTTCTCGCTATTTTCGGAGAGTTCTCCTGGCTGGGTATCCCATCTATGCCTATTGAGCTTATGCTCCTTCCTAATTGGGCATATTTTAATATGTATGAGCTTTCCAGTTGGTCCAGGGCGACTATTATTCCTCTTTCAGTAGTTATGTCAGAGCGACCCGTAGTGAAAATACCGGAATCCGCCACTGTTCAGGAGTTGTATGTAAGGCCGCCGAAGCCGATAGATTATACATTTACCCGTGAAGACGGCCTGTTTACCTGGAAGAATTTCTTTATAGGGATTGATCATCTGCTTAAAGTCTATGAGAAGATATCTATCCGCCCTTTAAAGAAGCGCGGCATGGCTGCCGCTGAAAAGTGGGTTCTGGAACATCAGGAGGAGACCGGAGACTGGGGAGGCATTCAGCCCGCAATGCTCAATGCTGTCCTCTGTTTGCATACAATGGGGTATTCCAGTGACAATCCTGCTGTGGTAAAAGGGCTTGAGGCTCTTGCCGAGTTCGCAATAGAAACGGAAGATAAACTGGTTCTTCAGTCCTGTATCTCTCCTGTGTGGGATACCGCGTTGGCCCTTAAGGCTCTTGCTGATTCAGGAGTCCCTTGTGATGCTCCTGAAATGGTGAAGGCCACTGATTGGCTCCTTAGTAAAGAGATCGGAATTAACGGAGACTGGAAAATAAAGGCGTCTGAGCTTAAACCTGGCGGGTGGGCGTTTGAGTTTGATAATAACTGGTATCCCGATGTAGATGATTCAGGTTTTGTAATGATGGCCATAAAGGATATACAGGTAGAGGATAGCGCCCGAAAAGATGCTGCGATAGAACGCGGTATTGACTGGTGTCTTGGAATGCAGAGTAAAAACGGCGGCTGGGGAGCTTTTGACAGAGATAATACAAAGCACCTCCTTAACAAGATACCTTTTGCTGATCTTGAAGCCCTGATTGATCCCCCTACTGCTGACCTCACAGGCCGTATGCTTGAACTTATGGGTGCTTTCGGTCGTGCAAAAGATTCCCGTACATCTGTAAGGGCAATTGATTTTATAAAAAAAGAGCAGGAAAAAGACGGCTCCTGGTGGGGCAGGTGGGGCGTTAATTATATCTATGGCACATGGTCTGTACTTTGCGGGCTTGCTGCAATTGGTGAAGACCTGTCTCAGCTGTACATAAAAAAAGGGGTCAACTGGCTTAAACGTCACCAAAACAGAGACGGCGGCTGGGGTGAAACATGCGAGTCATACCATGACCGTAACCTTGCTGGAATCGGTGAGAGTACCGCTTCTCAAACTGCCTGGGCGTTATTAGGCCTGATGGCGGCAGGTGAGGTTGATTCAGACGAAGTTGAGGAAGGGGTCGCATACTTACTCAGAACCCAGAGAGCAGACGGGGCTTGGGACGAAGACCAATATACAGGAACAGGTTTCCCGAAATATTTTATGATAAAATATCATATCTACAGAAACTGTTTTCCCCTTACAGCTCTGGGCACATACCGGAATCTTAAAGATGGTTCCAAGAGCCAATGAAAGCCCTTGTAACCGGAGCAACCGGATTTGTAGGAGCGAATCTTGTCCGCCAGCTTCTAAAAGAAGGATTTGATGTAAGAGTCATTGCAAGGAGCGTTTCTGATCGCCGTAATCTTGATGGCCTTGATATAGAGGTTTTTGAAGGTGATATCATTGATAAAGGCCCTGTTCTGAAAGCTGTTAAAGGTTGTGATGTAGTCTACCATGCAGCGGCAGATTACCGGTTATGGGCAAAAGATCCCAAGTATATGTACAGAGTCAATGTTGACGGGACTAAGAATATTCTTGAGGCTGCCCTGACCCTTGGAACTTCGAAAGTTGTATATACGAGCAGCGTAGGTACTCTTGGAAACCGTGGCGACGGAACTCCCGGAGATGAAGAGACCCCTGTAACCTTTGACGATATGGTGGGGCATTATAAAAAAAGCAAATTTCTCGCGGAAAGAGCCGCTGATTCTTTTGTTAAACAGGGTTTACCTCTTGTCATTGTGAACCCTTCCACTCCGGTTGGGGGAAATGATATTAAGCCGACCCCTACAGGGAAGATTATTGTAGATTTTTTAAATGGCAAAATGCCTGCGTATCTGGATACAGGCCTTAATATTATCGATGTTGAAGAGTGTGCGAAAGGGCATATACTGGCGGCAAAAAAAGGGAAAATCGGGGAAAAGTATATTCTAGGGGGTGAAAACCTGACTCTCAGGGAGATATTGGATACTCTTTCAGAGATTTCAGGAAAGCCAGCCCCGAAGATCCGCCTCCCTTATTTTCCGATTCTTGTGGCTGCTCATCTGAATGAAGCTGTTTCTAAAATAACCGGCAAAGAGCCTCTTATCCCTCTTGCCGGGGTCAGAATGGCTGCAAAAAAGATGTTCTTTAATTCCGCGAAGGCAGAGAAAGAATTGGGGCTTCAGGTACTTCCTGCCAGACAGGCTTTAGAAAAGAGTGTTGAATGGTTTATAAAGAATGGTTACATTGATTAGGGTTTGGAGATTTGATGATGAGTAAATTACTTGAAAAAATAGATAGCCCTGCTGATATTAAATCACTTTCTATAGAGGAGCTTCAGGAGCTTTCAACTGAAGTGAGGCAATTTCTTTTAGATACGGTTTCTAACACAGGCGGGCATCTGGCTTCTAATATGGGGATTGTTGAACTGACTATCGCCCTTCATTTCTGTTTTGATTCGCCGAAAGACCATTTTATATGGGACGTAGGGCATCAGGCATACACCCACAAAATATTAACAGGGAGACGGGATCAATTCTGCACCCAACGGCAGTATAAAGGGTTGTCCGGCTTTCCGAAGAGAAGTGAATCCCCTCATGACGCTTTTGGAGCCGGCCATGCTTCCACATCAATTTCCGCCGCTCTTGGTATGGCCGCTGCCAGTGATCTTCTGAAAGAGGATAACCGCGCAGTAGCTATAATAGGAGATGGCTCACTTACCGGCGGAATGGCTTTTGAAGGGCTGAACCAGGCAGGAGACCTGAAAAAGAATCTTGTAGTAATACTTAATGATAATGAGATGTCCATCTCGGAAAATGTCGGCGCTTTTTCTTCGTTCATGTCAAAAAAAATGACAAGCAGCCGTTACCGTGGATTGAGAAAAGAGATAGGCAATATTCTTGAGCATATTCCGGCAGTAGGGGGGAATATACTCAGCTTTGCCAAAAAAGCGGAGAATTCCCTCAAAAGCTTTTTGACCCCGGCGTCTTTTTTTGAAGCCATGGGTTTTGAATATGTAGGCCCTATTAATGGTCATGACCTTCCCCATTTAATTGACGTATTAAATAATGTCAAAACAATGGAAGGGCCTGTCCTTGTACATGCAATTACGCAAAAGGGGCATGGTTATACACCTGCGGAGGAGTCTCCAGGGGCTTTTCATGGCGTAGGCCCATTTGACACGGAAACAGGCCAGTCAGTTTCTTCAAAACCAGGGGTGAAGAGTTATACATCTGTTTTTGGGGAAACTCTTGTTCAACTCGCAAAAGAAGACGAGCGGGTTGTGGCTATTACTGCGGCTATGCCTGAAGGTACAGGATTAGTCCGGTTTTCAGAAGTTTTTCCTGACAGGTTTTTTGATGTCGGAATCGCAGAGCAACATGCCTTTACTTTTGCGGCGGGGCTTGCTGCAGAAGGATTCAAACCTGTTGTAGCTATATATTCCACGTTTACACAAAGGGCTTATGACCAGCTGTTCCATGACATCTGCCTGCAGAAGCTCCCTGTTACTATTGCGCTGGACAGAGGTGGGCTTGTAGGTGATGACGGGCCCACACATCACGGCGTATTTGACTACTCTTATATGCGTCATCTGCCTGAAATGACAGTTATGGCTCCTAAAGATGAGAATGAACTGAGGCATATGCTGAAAACTGCCATCAATTCCGGCGTTCCGATTTCTCTCAGATACCCGAGAGGTGGTGGTGTCGGGATAGAGCCGGATAAGGAGATTCATGAGCTTCCTATCGGGAAAGGTGAAGAGCT
>WQYY01000026.1 GCA_009780995.1 Desulfuromonadales bacterium | reverse complement strand
TATGTAAATACGACATTACCACCTCCTTTTATATAACATTGGCTTTAATTTAACTGCACAAGGCGCGAAAAGCACGCAAATAAAGCGCAAAACTCGTGGAGGCGTTTGGGGACGGCGCCACCTACACCTTTGCCCGTGGGGCATTCATATCAATAGAAATGTTGAATATAGCCAACATATAGCCCGTAGGGCTTTAACGTTAATGTCCTATGGACAAAAAGATCTATATATTTCTTTTTCTATTGATATAGAACGCCTATGGCGTATAGCGTTGGTGGATTTCCCTTGCGCTTCACCCGCTTCACGTACTCGTTTGGATACAAGGGCAACGAAGTTGCTAAATTTTCATAACCGCAGGTCAACGACCTGCGGAATTAAAGAATAAATATAATATCTGCCTGAAAGGCAGGACTTTATGTGGTAGAAAGCAGTATTGAAAAAGTCTTGCCTTTCAGGCAGGAGCATTATTGGATTGCTCAACCGCAGGTCGTTGACCTGCGGTTATGAAAATTAAGCCCTGTTGGGCTAAATAAAACTATAATATTCCCTAACGGGAATTTGTTGTTGGTCATATGTTGCAATATTATTCAGAGAAAATATTGTGTCGGTTATAGGCTGGGATAATTCCATACTCAAAAGCTTTTTCCAATAACATTTCTACAGCCTTTTTACCCTCGTCTCCCAGCTCTTTTGAAAACTGGTTTACATATAATCCTATATGAGAGTTGCAGACATCTTCACTCATCTCCTGTGAATGGGAACGTATATAGCTTTTAGAAGCCTCAGGATTATTAAAGGCATAGCTGATACTTTCCTGTATCCCTCTATTTATCGTATGTATAGTTTCTTCCCCCAAAGACCGTTTTGCAACTATTCCCCCCAGAGGAATAGGGAGTCCGGAATAGTTTTCCCACCATTCACCGAGGTCTACAATTTTAACTAATCCAAGGTTCTGATACGTGAAGCGGGATTCATGGATTATAACGCCGGCAGATACCTCTTCACTCTGGATAGCCGGCATTATTTTGTCAAAAGGGATAAAAACAAGGTTTTTAAGCTCGGGATTAAAAAGCCTGAGAAGTAAACAGGCTGTCGTATATTTGCCTGGAACAGCAATTTTTCCTTTTTGCAGGGATTTTTGATCATAATTTTTTTTACTTATTAAAAGTGGTCCGCATCCCCTTCCTAGTGCCCCTCCCGAAGTAAGCAAACAATAATCGTTTAATAAATGTCCGACCATATGGCTTGAAACCTTGGTAACATCAAGTTCTTTAGAAAGAGCCAGTTGATTAAGTGTTTCAACATCTTCAAGCCGTTCATTGAAGGCAAGATTACCGGCCTTTATTATGTTATGTACAAGTGCATGAAAAATGAAAGTATCATTTGGGCATGGAGAAAATCCAAGGGATAATGTTTCTGTTTCAGAGTTATGGTTTCCATTTTTCATTATGTAATAGCTCCTTGATTGGTATTCTAATATTTACTATAACGACCTTTGATAATAAGCTTCAAAGTTAGGTATCTGTCTTTTATAACCTTCTATCATAAGTGGGGAAGAGATGATAAAGTCCGCTGTAGCTCGGTTGCAGGCCACAGGGACATTCCAAACAACAGTGAGGCGTAAAAGGGCTTTTACATCGGGATCATGAGGTTGAGGTTCTAACGGATCCCAGAAAAAAATAACAAAATCTATTTTCCCTTCCGCAATCATTGCCCCTATCTGTTGATCTCCACCAAGAGGGCCGCTTTGTAAGGCCTTAACTTCAAGTCCAAGGTTTTGCTTTAACAGCGAGCCTGTTGTTCCTGTTGCGATCAGATTGTGAGCAGCAAGGACCCCTTTATTGTATTCTGCCCATTCAATGAGATCCTTTTTTTTATTATCATGGGCAATTAACGCTATATTCTTTTTCCATATTTTTTCTTCATCAATTTCCATGCTGTCCCTCTTTAGAAAGTGAGCTCTAAATTGAGCTTTGAACATGTGTCAATAAATAGCTGGTCAGGCGGGGCAATTGCTTTGATCTGTTTGCCGCTATTGTCTATGAAACTCATGCTGTAACAGTGCAGCATCATTCGTGAAGCTTCTGCTCCGCCATAAATTCTGTCTCCCACTATTGGGTAACCTGAGTGAGCAAGGTGTACACGAATCTGATGTGTTCTTCCTGTAATCGGAGTAACTTGTATTAAAGCACCATTTTCAGAAGATGAGATAGTTTTGAAGTTTGTAATAGCTTTCCTGCCTGGATTTGTTACTCCGTAACGGAATTTATTGAGCTTTCCTATGGGTTTATCAACTTGCCATTCTGTTTTTTGCGGGACATTCAGGACTATTGCAAAGTAAGTTTTTGTTACTTCTCCATTTTTGAGGGAAGCAGAGATATATGTTGCTGCCTGTTTGTTCTTTGGGAAAAACATAACCCCTGACGTTCCTCTGTCAAGTCTATGAACAACCCTTACAGGTTCTTTAACGCCAAGTTGTTTGAGATACATCCCTACAGCGTACTCAACAGTTCCTTTTAACTGATAAGGAGTTCTTTGACTGTTTATTCCGGGAGCTTTACAGAGTGCCAGAAAATTATTATCTTCGTACAGTAAATCCGTTTTCTCATATTTAACGTCAATGAATCGTTCTTTTTCCATCAACCCGATTGTTACTTCATCCCCTTCCTGTAAGGGTTTGGAGGCCACACGCGTCATTACTTTATTAACAGTGCAGCCGCCCAGATCAATGATGCGGCGTATTTCGCTTTTTGATACGTTATCAAAAAGCTTACTCACCGCATCATCAAGCCTCAGATCTGCAAGGCTTTTATTGATATTGCCTGTAAGAATCACCTTTTTCCTTCTTTAGGAGGTTTAGGTTCTTTTGGTGGTTTGGGTTCCTTAGGCTGTTTTGGAGGCTTAGGTTGTTTAGGCGGTTTTGGCTCCTTGGGTTGTTTCGGTTGTTTGGGTTCTTTAAATGTTTTATTAGGCTTGGTGTTTTGAAAAGATTGAAAATTTTGGGTTCTCTGCTGTTGCGTGGAGTTTTCATTCCGCATCATTGCCCCATTGTTTATCATTCTGTTATTTTGTGGGACTTCTTGTTGCCTGTTCATATTAGATGGCTGATAATTTTGCATTTGTGTAGAGTATGTTGAATTGCCTGCTCTCTGTCTAGGGGTTTTGCTTTCCTGAACCTGTAGCCTTTGAGTAGTTTGCTGCGGTCTTAAAACAGACTGGTTAGTATTTTGTTTTATAGGACGCTCTTGTCTCACATTTTGCGGGCTTAAATTTTGTACTCTTGTCGGTGGACGGAGATTAGCAGGTATTTTTTTATCAGATGGCATAGAAGCCTGTCTGGTCGGCTTTGTAGATGGTGGCCCGAATTTTGCGTTTCCTGAATTCAAAAAGTTTTGAGGAGCTTTCACAGCTCTTGTGCTTCCACCACGTCCGAAATCTGTTGATCTTTCCACTGTCAATGCATTTGTTCTGTTGGCATTCATGAAGTGAAAATCCCTTCTTGCAGGCATATCAGAGAGCAATCTGCTCCCCGGGCCATAAAGTCTCCGGCCATAGTAAGTTTCTCCTGGTCCGAGAGGCACCCACCCTATATAGTCAGGTGTATTAATCCAGCCCACATATCCAGGCCCCCAGTAAACGTCACCTCTTCTGGGGGGGATCCAACCCCAGCCTCTTCCGTTTATGTAGGCCCATCTCCCGTAATGATAAGGCATCCAGCCCCAAGGTTCATTACCAACCCACACGTAATCTCCGTTAAACCATACCCACCCTCCGTCACTATAGGGTGACCAATTTGGAGCCACTGATGGAGCCCAGTAATTGCCATATTCCGGGTCATAGCCCCACTGGCCGTCTTGACCTAATGTATAAGCATATTGGTTTAGCCCTTCAGGCAGGTATTCTGTTTGAGGTTGCTGTTCTGCATTTTGTATCTGTAAATCTCGTTTATAATTCCATATTTCCCATTGGTCTGGCTCTCCAATTGGATACAGTTGAGCTGAACCATTATTCAGATACAGGACTTGCCCCGCATTAATCTGCGTCGTCCCATTGGCTGTTTCAACAGATGCGTAACCTTTAATAACTGAAACGTCTGTAGTTCCATCTTCTGCTATATTAACCATTATAATTGAGTTGTTATATGCCATTATTGAGGTAGCAGGGGTATCAATCTGGATCTGGTCTGTTCCGCGATTGTTCAGATAAATACGTCCTTCATTCATAAAAAATTGAGAAGCGTTTCCTTCAAGTCTAACAATACTCAGTAGGGTGTTATTTCCCATTCTTATATTAGCATTGCCATTTACGCTTATTTCACAATCACTATTTTCCGGCGCCCATAACTGATTACCTTCAGTAAGGGGCATGTTTGAGGTTGCCGCTACCCAATCGCCTGTATCTGTACTGTTTATCTGCACATCTCCCTGGAGCAGACTAATCCAGGTACTGCCAATATCTGGGCTTGCAAACAGTGCTTTAGGAATTAAAAGTAAAAAAGCTACGAGAATAAGTAATTTTTTCATGGTGAACTCCGGAAACAGATTCATTTTATTTAGTTATGGCAGTTAGATATTTTTAGCCTAACAGAGGTTACTATAGTAGCAATTTTTGTAAAATTTTCCATATTTTATGTTCAAAAAACTAAAAAAGGGGAGATGTTAGCAACATCTCCCCTTTTTTATCGATATGCAAGTGCTGTAAATTACAATTTTGCAAGTAATGGAACAAGAAGCAGAGAAACTATATTTATAATTTTTATCATTGGGTTTACAGCCGGTCCTGCTGTATCTTTGTAAGGATCGCCAACAGTGTCACCGGTAACGGCGGCTTTATGTGCTTCGCCACCTTTTCCGCCAAAGAATCCATCTTCAATATACTTTTTAGCATTATCCCATGCACCACCTCCTGTTGTCATGGAGATAGCTACAAATATACCTGTAACGATTGTTCCTACAATTACTCCCCCTAACGCTTTTGGCCCAAGTGCGAAACCTATGATAATCGGGGCTGCAATTGGTATAATTCCGGGGATAACCATCTCTCTAAGGGCTGTCTTTGTGACTATATCTACACAAGAGGCATAATCAGGTTTTCCTGTCCCTTCCATAATCCCTTTGATCTCTCTAAATTGGCGGCGGACTTCTTCAACAACAGATCCTCCCGCTTTGCCCACAGCTTCCATGCACAATGCGGCAAAATAGTAAGGGAGCATACCACCCAAAAAGAGACCTACAATAATATATGGGTCTGAAAGATTAAATTCTATCATTTTACCTGCGGCTTTAAGTTCATCAACATAAGATGTAAAGAGTATAACTGCTGCAAGACCTGCAGATCCTATTGCATAACCTTTTGTAACAGCTTTTGTTGTATTGCCTACTGCGTCAAGCGGGTCAGTTACAGCACGAACTGATTCGTCCAGCTCTGCCATTTCTGCAATGCCTCCGGCGTTGTCAGTAATTGGGCCGTATGCGTCCATTGCAACAACAATCCCTGTCAGTGATAGCATTGAAACCGCGGCTATTGCGATTCCATAAACTCCTGCGCATCTATACGCTACTATAATACCGGCAGCGATTGCAATTACAGGAAGGGCAGTGGATTTCATTGATATGCCGAGGCCTGCGATAATATTTGTTGCATGTCCTGTTGTTGAAGACTGGGCAATATGCTTAACCGGTTTATATTCAGTTGCAGTATAATATTCTGTGATCAGGAATATAGCTCCTGTTACAACCAGGCCTACTATTGATGATATGAATATCTGCATTGCGCTGTAACCGGTTGGATTCCCTACAGGGAACATTGCGTTGGTTACAAAATAAAAGGCAATACATGCAAGAACTCCTGAAGCAATAAGCCCCTTATATAGAGCCGACATTATCTTTTTGCTGCTGCCAAGCCTTACAAAGAAAGTTCCGATAATTGAGGCTACTATTGAAATCCCTCCAAGTATCAGTGGATAACTTACTGCGCCGCCAAAATTATTAAATGCGATTGCTCCGAGAAGCATAGAAGCGATAAGTGTTACGGCATATGTTTCAAAAAGGTCTGCTGCCATACCTGCACAGTCACCAACATTATCCCCTACGTTATCAGCAATAACAGCCGGATTGCGTGGGTCATCTTCAGGGATACCGGCTTCAACTTTACCAACCAGGTCAGCACCAACATCGGCACCTTTTGTAAAGATACCGCCGCCAAGCCTGGCAAATATTGATATCAATGAACCGCCAAATCCAAGGCCCACTAATTGGCTTACGACCTCTTTTACCGGGGCATCAGGCATTAGACGGGTAAGAATCATATAGTAACCTGCAACTCCCAAAAGTCCGAGCCCGACAACCAGCATTCCTGTTATGGCACCACCCTTAAACGCGACGTTAAGAGCTTTTTGAATGCCTGATTTTGCTGCTTCGGTTGTACGTACATTTGCCCGTACCGAGACAAACATTCCTATGAAGCCTGTAAGCCCTGAGAAAAGAGCGCCTATAGCAAAGCCAATAGCAGTTTTTGCTCCAAGAGTAATAAAGAGGGCAATGAATATAATAATACCGACAAGGGCAATGATGGTATATTGGCGCTTCATATATGCCCCGGCTCCTTCTTGGATTGCTGCTGCGATTTGGCGCATCCGTTCATTCCCTTGTGGTAGCCCAAGAATCCATTTCGCAGACGCAAGGCCATATATTACGGCCACTGCTGCGCAAGCAAGAGCAAAGTATATTGCACACTGTTCCATACTAACATCCTCCTGTTATATATTTACATTTTGTAAAATGTTTATCTTTAAAACAAAAAATTGTTAATAGAAATAGAGGCCTTTGTCAATCCTTTAAATCATCTCTACTATAAATTTATATTGGAATTGATTTAATCTTGCCGATTATTAGCAGACTGTTATAATTTTTAGCCAGCATGTTAGCAGGTTAATGTTATTGACAATTGTCGTAGAATGCAATAAATTACCATAAAATGGATAGACAAAGACAGGGATTCATTCTTAATAAAATTAAAGCAATGGAAGAGGGGTGCTATAATAATGGCCTTTCTCTTACTATGCAAAGGCGTGTAATATTGGAAGATCTGGCTTCCCGTGAGGACCATCCGACCGCAGATCAGATTTATAATTCTATATGCCATGAGGTAAAAGGAATATCCAGGACGACAGTTTATCGAGTTCTTGATGCATTTGCTCGTATCGGGCTGATTCAAAAAATAAGCAATCCGGACGCGAAATCAAGATTTGACGCTAATACAGAAAGACACCATCATGCAATATGTTCAAAGTGTGGTAAAATTATTGATATCCATGAAAAAGATAAATTTACATTATCTAAAGCGGAACTGTACGATTTTGTGGTAAAAGATTATTCGATAAATTTTGTCGGTGTTTGTAATGATTGTAATCTGTCAACGCCGGCTAAAATACAATAAAAAGGAGCTATATTATGAAGAAGTGGAGATGTATAATTTGTGACTATATTTTTGAAGGAGATGAACCGCCTGAAACATGCCCGGTATGTGGTGCAGGAAGTGATCAGTTTGAAGAAGTAGAGTAAGAGCTTGTTTACTACGACTCTAATATAATTTTATACCTGCTAATGGGGGGATTTGATGAAAGCAGTTGAAATAAAAAAAGATATCTACTGGGTTGGGGCTCTTGACTGGGCGGTTCGGGATTTCCACGGATATGAGACTCCAAGAGGGACTACATATAACAATTATCTTATAATGGATGATGAAATAACCCTTGTAGATACAGTTAAACATGATTTTGCTGAAGTAATGCTGAAGAATATCCGTGCTATTGTTGATCCGGCCTCTATTAAACATGTAATAATAAACCATATTGAGAATGACCATGTAACAAGCCTTGACGCTATTATGGCGTTGACGCCAAAGGCGACTATTTACATAAGCGAGAAGGGTAAGAAGGGTATAGAGCGGTTTTATGATATATCTAACTGGAATGTTAAAGTTGTTAAAACAGGAGATGTCTTAAAAATAGGGAAAAGAACCTTACATTTTATAGAGACTCCTATGTTGCACTGGCCTGATTCAATGGTTACATACGCTAAAGAGGATAAACTGCTTTTTAGTCAGGATGCTTTCGGGCAGCATATAGCGTCAATGGCCCGTTTTGACGATGAGTTTATCGGAGACTATTCAGAGGCAGCATTGCGGGATGCGGTTGTTGATTATTATGCCAACATATTAATGCCTTTTGGAGCCATGATAAAAAGTAAAATTACGGAGATACAGAATCTTGGCCTTGAGATTGATATGATTGCTCCGGATCATGGCGTAATATGGCGTAAAGATCCTGCAAAAGTTTTTGAAATTTATATGGATATGGCAAATAGCAAAGCTGAAGATTCCGCATTGATAGTTTATGATACAATGTGGGGAAGCACTGAAAATATGATTGTTCCTATTGCGGAAGGGATAAGGGCAGAGGGAGTTTGCGTAAAGATTATTAAGTTAAGAGCCACTCCAATGAGTGTTGCTATTAAAGAGTTTTGGAAAGCAAGAGGAACTCTGGTAGGTTCTCCTACTCTTAATAACATTGCATATCCGTCTATTGCTGAATTTTTGACGCATATAAGAGGATTACGCCCTAAAGATCGTCTTGTTGGTGCTTTTGGCAGTTATGGTTGGGGCGGAGGTGCAGTAAAAGAGATTTATGAGGAATATAAACGGATTGGGCTTGAACTCTTTGAACCTGGTATCCAGGTGCTTTATCGGCCTTCAAAAGCAGATGAAGAGAGCTGTTTTAAGTTTGGTCAGGAATTTGCGAAAAGGCTTAAAGAATATCATACTAAGTTTTGATTTTTAAAAGGAGAGTAATTATGTCAAAAGAGTTAGAAATATACAAATGTAAGGTCTGTGGAAATATAGTCGAACTTTTTATTAATGGCGGCGGACCTCTTGAGTGCTGCGGACAACCTATGCAGCTTATGTCTGAAAATAGTGTTGATGCAGCTCAGGAAAAACATGTTCCTGTTATCAGCAAAGAAAATGATGGTATAAAAGTTAAAGTAGGGAGTGTCCCTCATCCTATGGAAGAAGCCCACTATATCCAATGGATAGAGCTTATAGACGGTAATCGTATTATACGCAAAATGCTTAAACCGGGTGAAGCGCCGGAAGCAACTTTCTGCTGTACTCCTGGAAGCAAAAATAAAATTATAGTCCGTGAATATTGTAATCTCCATGGGCAGTGGAAAGCTGAAGGATAATAGGCAAATAGTTACAAATAGTTTAAAAGATAAAGGGAGAGTTTTGCTCTCCCTTATTTTTTACCGCTGTATGATAAAGGCTCTAAAATATGATACTTAAGTATGGCGACAGTTTTTTTGATCTTGATCCAGCCAGGTTTAATCAGAGCCAGGTTCTTGCCCTGAAGCAATATCTGGCCGATAAATCTCCTATAGAGCTGATTAAAGCTGCATTTGAAAGCTGTACAAAAGAATTTGGAAAATTTATTCCTGGAGAGCGGGTTGTAATAGTTACCTCTGATGTCACAAGATACAGTGGAAGTGAACTGTATCTCCCGATGCTGGTTGATAAACTTAACAGTATAGGGATTAAAGATAGCGACATTACTATAATTATAGCTTTGGGTATTCACAGAAAACAGACGGAAACCGAGCATAAGAAAATAGTCGGCTCTTTATACGGGCGTATATCAGTTATTGATCATGACTGTGATGATACTGATAATCTTATCCCTTTGGGTAAAACGTCCGGTGGGGTCGATATTTCGGTTAACCGTAAAATTGTAGAAGCTGACAGGGTAATCTTGACAGGAGCCATAGGTTTCCATTATTTTGCAGGCTTTGGAGGGGGAAGAAAAAGTATAGTGCCGGGAGTTGCCAGTAGAAGAACTTGTATGGAGAGTCATTTTGCCGTTTTAAATCCTGGGACTAGAAAGGGAAAAAACTCAAAAGCAGTAACAGGTAATCTTGATGAAAATCCTGTACATCAGGCAATGGTAGAGGGATGCTCCATGATTAATCCTGATTTACTGATCAACACAGTAATTACTCCTGATAAAAATATAATAGCCTGTTTTGCAGGAGACTGGCGTAAAGCCCATTAAGAAGGGTGCCGTTTTTATGCGGATAACTTTATGCTCCCTATTGATAAGCTTGCTGATTTGGTTATTGTATCCTGCGGCGGATTTCCAAAAGATATCAATATGATACAGTCTCACAAAGCAATGGAGTATGGCAGCCAGGCCTTAAAAGAAGGCGGGGTTATGATACTTCTTGCAGAGTGCCGCGATGGGTACGGAAATTCAACATTTGCTGATTGGTTCAGGTTTAAGGATATTGGCCTGTTTGAAGACAGGCTGAGAAGTCATTATGAAATAAATGGTCAAACAGCATATTCTCTGTATTTAAAAGCATTAAAATTCAAGATTATTCTTGTGTCTGCTTTTTCTCCGGAAAATGTCCGCAATATGGGATTGATACCTGCGGAGAATCTGAATATAGCTGTAGAATCGGCAAAGGAGCAGCTTTCGGAGGATTACCTCACGTATATTATACCGGACGGAGGAGTGGTATTACCGCGCTTTATATGACGGCTTCTATTAATTGCCGGCTGCTGTGTTGTTTTCGTTGTGTATCGCTTGGCGTAGGGGCGGCAATCTGCCGCCAGTTGCTTCATTGATTGCAATCGCGGGCGGCAGATTGCCGCCCCTACGCAGGACACTTGGCCTATGGCTCAAGATCCTGTGTCATTAGGTAAAATGGGTTATTGCCTAATTATACAATTTGCAAAAAAATAGACAATAACCATTAATCTATTAGCTCAGGTATTACCTCAGCTAACAGGAATAGCGGCATAAAAATAATTGCCTAATTGTATAGAATTGACTTAATGATATAGGATTTTGGCTCATAAGTAAGGTGTTTTTATAGGGGGCGCGCACTGGGCGCCCCGAACCACCCCGCCCTTCGGGCACCCCTCCACAGAGGGGAATACACGGGTCGTCAAGGCTGCCGACCTTTACGGAAATGGTGTAACATAACGCGGGCGCGATAAATCGCGCCCCTACGCAAGTACGATACGACAGAGGCAATGATAAATTCCCCGATTTGCGAGGGGTGGCGGTTGGCCGGGGTGGTTTCCAAACTACGCACTATGTATAAAAGAGGTTATTAATGCTTGAATCAAGTGTACTTACTAAAATGAAAAACATTGTCGGCTCTGAAAACGTTGTTACAGACAAACAAGAGATGATCTGCTACGGGTATGATGCAACACAGATGGAGTTCCTCCCTGATGCGGTTGTTCATCCCGGGAGTACTGAAGAGGTTTCTGAGCTTATTAAACTGGCAAACTCCGAAAAGATACATGTTTTTCCCCGTGGTGCGGGGAGCGGCTTTACAGGCGGATCCCTTCCGAAAGGGGGAGGAATTGTAATGCCGCTTACAAGGCTTAACAAGATTCTCAGGATAGATTCCGAAAATCTTATAGCTGAGGTGGAGCCTGGAGTCGTAACAGAGGAATTTCAGATAGAGGTGGAGAAACAGGGGCTTTTCTACCCTCCGGATCCTGCTTCTTTGAAATTTTCCACTCTTGGAGGAAATGTTGCAGAAAATGCAGGGGGCCCGCGTTGTGTAAAATATGGGGTCACAAAAGATTTTGTCATGGGACTTGAAGTGGTTCTCCCAACAGGAGAGATAATCAGAACAGGTGGCGAAACTTATAAGGGGGTCGTGGGTTATGATTTAACTCATCTTATATGTGGTTCTGAAGGAACATTGGGGATAATAACCAAAATAGTTTTGAAGCTTCTTCCACTTCCGGAAGCCAAAAAGACAATGTTAGCTATTTTTGATTCTATTGACGGCGCTGCAAAAGCAGTTTCTACAATAATAAAGAATAAAATTATTCCTACAACTCTTGAATTTATGGATTATGCAACCCTTCAGTGTGTAGAAAAACGTTTCAGCCTTGGTGTCCCTGAAACAGGAAGAGCTGTTCTGCTTATAGAGGTTGATGGTGATTCAGAGCTGATAGAAAAACAGGCGCTCCGTATTCATGAACTTATAAAACCATTAGGCCTTGTTGAGTTTAAGATTGCTAAAGATGCTGCTGAATCAGAAGCTCTTTGGAAGGTAAGACGGCTGGTTTCCCCTTCTCTTAGGGATGTAAACCCTGATAAATTCAATGAAGATATTGTTGTACCAAGAAGTAAGGTTCCTGATGTGATAAGGGAAATTGAGAAAATTCAGAAAAAGTATGATGTTCCTATTGTAAATTTTGGCCATGCAGGTGATGGAAATATTCATGTAAACATAATGGTTGATAAATCCTTGCCCGGTCAGGAAGAAAAAGCTCATAAGGCCATTGAAGAGGTATTTAAGGCTGCTCTTTCAATGAATGGAACAATGTCAGGGGAGCATGGCGTGGGGCTTGCAAAGCAGCCTTATATTCAACTGGAACTTAAACCAGAGCAGGTTGCCGCGATGCAGGGAATTAAGAAAGCTCTTGATCCGAATAATATTTTAAACCCGGGGAAAATCTTTCCTTTATAAGGCGGCTTCTGCAAAACCAAACAATAACCGCGAAAGATGCGAAAAGCGCGAAAATATTTCATGTAGGGGCGCGATTTATCGCGCCCGGTAACGGGTCGTAGAGGACGCCGACTCCTAAGATAAATGACGTAACAAAACGCGGGCGCACACTGTGCGCCCCTACGCAAATACGGTACGATATAGGCAATGATAAATTCCCATCTGTGGAAGGGCGCCGTTCGGGCTATTAAAAAGGTATTAAATAATGAATCATTTGGAAGAATTAGATCAGGAAATTAAAAAATGCGTAAAATGCGGAGCTTGTCGGGCAAACTGTCCGGCTTTCAGCGCCTGGCAGCGTGAACCTGCCGCTGCCCGTGGTAAAATCGCGATTGCTAAACATCTTGTAAAAGGGGACATTGAACCGAATAAAGAAACTTATTCCATAATGTCAAAGTGCCTTCTATGCGGTAGCTGTGTTGAAAAATGCCCGAACAGTGCTCCAACAGGTGCAATAGTAATTGCTGCCAGGGAACTTTTAGCCCAAAAGCGCGGTTTAACAACATTCCATAAAGCAGTAGGCGAAGTTATAAAGCGCCGTAGAATGATGAAGTTCGGTGCATTGGCAGGGAGGATATTCGGCCCACTCTTTTTCAAAAAAGTACCGCAGACTTCCGGATTAAGGTTACGCTTTCCCTTACCTTTTATTGGGGGGAAGCGGCATGTCCCCCAAATTGCAAGAAAACCTTTTCTCTCCCGTTACCCTGAAGTGATTCCGGGTGATGAGGGTAAACCTAAGATACTTTTTTTCGCAGGCTGCATGATTAACTTTATTTACCCTGAGATAGGGGAAGCAGCCGTTGCTCTGCTAAAACATTTGGGATGCACAATTATTATCCCAAAAGAGCAGGGTTGCTGCGGTTTGCCTGGCATGTCAGGCGGCGATCTTAAAACTGTGAAAGAACTTGCAGAAAATAATTTGGCTGAATTCGAACGTTATGAATGTGATTATATTGTGACCGCTTGTGCTTCATGTGGCAATGCTCTTCATAAACTTTATCCGGGTATTGTCGGGAAGAGGAATCCGGAGCTTGTTGCAAGGCTTAAAGCTGTTGCCGAAAAAACAGTTGATATTTCTGTACTTCTTAAGAAGCTTGGCTTTAATCCAAAAGATACAGGGGCCGGAGAAGAGCTGAAAGTTACTTATCATGATCCTTGTCATCTCCGTACAAGCGGGATTACCGAAGAGCCGAGAGAGCTTATCTCTGAAACTCCGGGGGTATCCTTTATTGAGATGGAGAATGCCGACAAGTGCTGCGGCCTTGGCGGGACTTTCAATGTTTATCATTATGATAAATCCATGGATATTAATGAAATTAAAAGCAGAGCAGCTATAAAAAGCGGCGCGGAAGTACTGCTGACGGGGTGCCCAGGCTGTATGCTTCAGCTTTCCGATGGTCTTAAACAACACGGAAGCAGTATGCCGGTGATGCATCTGGTTCAGGTACTTGCCAGAGGAATTGTGAAATGACATCGACTTTTTAGCATATGCGTTGCTTACAGAGGCTACAGAGAAAAGAATTTGATTGAACCGCGAAATACACGAAAAGGAACATAAACCGCAAAAAACACAAAAAAAGAATTTTGAATGTTTTTAAAAATAGTACACCTTGTGGAAACTTTGTGTACCTTGTGGTTATAGGGTTTTCCGTGAACTCTGTGCCTCTGTGAGAAATCAGAATTATCTGTTGTTTCACTTTATTGCCTAATCCTCTTACTGTTCACATAATTAGGCAATTATATCTTAATCATTTTTCCCATAGCATAATTCCTATGGGCTCAGGTAATACCTGAGTTTATAGATAATTTGAATCATACATTATGATAATATTATTATTGCCTAATCCTCTGATAAACAATAGAATTAGGCAATAATTAGCATGCCATTGCAAACGCAAAACTCATTTTTTATTGACAACAGAGTTTAAATTCGGTAACTCTTCAAAAATTAAAGCCAGTTCTATTGTGTGTTGGGGAATTTAATGGCCGATTATGGTATCGGAACTAATAATATTCCACCACCAATAATAATCCTTTCTAAAATAGTAAAAAAAAATGTAGTATATCTTCTCTTACTGCTTATATAGGCGTTTATGCAAAGATGGCTCTGAATAAGGTGTCATTAGTTATTATAAAATAAATTTGCAGCTAAAAACCAATAAACTTTAAGGATGAT
This sequence comes from Desulfuromonadales bacterium, assembly GCA_009780995.1. Taxonomy (GTDB): domain Bacteria; phylum Desulfobacterota; class Desulfuromonadia; order Geobacterales; family DSM-12255; genus WQYY01. The sequence continues at coordinate 5,715 of WQYY01000026.1, read as the reverse complement.
CAAGATGTCCAAAAAAGCAATTAAACCCTCACTGAAAAATCCGTTTGATCCACCTGAAAAAGTAGAATTTACAATACCTGGCGAGATATCAAAAAGTACAGGTGCTTATGAAGAGGCTATGAAGGATGGTTATGATCTTATTCAACGTCCTATAAAGTCAGTTAGAATTGAGCAGATAGAGAAACAGCATCTTAAAAAACGTATGACAGTCTGGGAACGTCTGAGGGTTTTATCAAAGAAAGAACCTGTGGTTCTTTTTCAGAACTGGGGTAAGAACCTTGACGGTGCTTCTCTTGTCACAGCTATTGTAAATATTAATGGCCGGGATGTTGCCGTATATGGTCATGATTTTACAGTTCGGGCAGGTTCTATAGATGCTACAAACGGCAGTAAGCTGGCAAAACATTTTATCCTTGCTGCTGAAAAAGGGATTCCGCTTATTGGTATGAATGACTCTGCCGGAGCTTTTGTCCCCGCAGGCGTAGGAGGCCTTGATGGATATGCGGAAGCATTTACTGCCCTCCGCAAGATGAGCGGCGTTGTCCCTTCTATTATGTGCATGTTTGGCTTTAATGCAGGCGGAGGCTCATACCTTCCAAGACAAGGTTCTTTTGTTATTCAACCCAACGAAACGTTCTTTGGCCTTACAGGGCCGGGGGTTGTAAAATCAGTTCTCGGTGAAGATATAACACCTGATGAACTTGGTGGCCCAAATGTTCATGGTAAATCCGGGGTTGCGGATCTTACGGTAGAGGATGAAGTTTCTGCCCTTCGCACAGCTGTGCGGCTTTTGTCGTATATTCCGGACAATAACGGTGTTGGAGCGCCTTTTCAGGAGACCAGTGATCCTCTTAACCGGAAAACATGGGAGATTAATACATTATTGAAAAAAGCGTTCAACTCTCCGACAGGTTTTAATACTCCATTTGATGTTTCAATTATTATTCAGAGAATATGTGATCATGGAGATTATTTTGAACTTCAGCCGGATAGGGCGAAAGAAGCTGTAACAGCTTTTGGCCGCCTTGGAGGGCAGGTTGTAGGCTTTGTTGCCAATAATTCAGCGGTTGCATCAGGCCAAATTGACTGCGATTCCGCCGTAAAAATCGCCAGATTTGTACGGTTCTGCAATATTTATAATATTCCGATAATTTTTATGGAAGATACAACCGGCTTTCTCCCGGGCAGGGAACAAGAGAGCAGAGGAATTGTACAGGCCGGGAGGTCAATGCTTGATTCGATTGTTGACGTCCGCACTCCTCGGATACTGCTTATTTTGCGTAACGCTTTTGGCGGGGCTTATGCTTCTTACAATAACTATCCTACAGGAGCAGATCTTGTTCTTGCTTTGCCGACGACCAGACTTGCAGTTATGGGACCGGCAGGTAAAGAGTTTGTTTATAAGGACGAGCTGAAGAAGATAAGAAAACATGCAGTGGAAATGGTTAAAAATGGTACTGAAAAACGGGTAAAAGATGGTATGGAGAACTCTTCAGCCAAGAAGGATGCTGAAAAGGAAGCAGCAGAGTGGTTAAAGCAACAGGAGGGAGCTTTAAATCAGCGTTATGAAAAAGAGCTGATGAATCCAAAAGAAGGGCTTGCTCTTGGTTCTATATCTTCTATAGTAATGCCCTCAGATTTAAGGCAGGTGCTGGGTGAGAACATAGCTTTCATGATGCGTCATTATAAACCCGGTCCAATGCAGGGGCCGCAGAGGGAGTTCCATTAGAAGTTTATGTTTTTGAATATATAGTTTGTTGATATTTAAATAATAATTCTCAGGAGATTGGGACAGATGACAGAGCATTACCATTATAATAACAACCCTCTGATTCACCGTGACCGCCGCTTGGGCAGATCAGGGTCCGAATGGATTAAATCTTTTGCCTGTGAAGATTTGAAGCCTCTTATTGTATGCAGAGGCCCTATACGTAAAGAGGCGATGGACGTTTTTGAAGAGATGGGGATGACCCATTATGGAATACTTTTATCTGAAAAAGATTCTATAGTTTATCCTTTTGCCCTTGCCCCTGAATTGCGCCATATGACAGATTCGGAACGTGTTCACCGCGTTCCTGACTATTCCGGGGCTTCAAGGGAAGAGCGTATTGAAAGAATTAATCAGATAATAAGTATTGCTCATGATAATGGATATGATTCAATTTTTGCCGGTTACGGATTTATGGCAGAAGATGAAGAATTTGTTGCCGCAATTGAAAATGCAGGCCTCTCTTTTATAGGGCCGAATTCCAGAACACAGGCTGATGCGGGTAAGAAAGATGAGGCGAAACGGACAGCTCTGAGTGTTGGAGTAAGTGTTACTCCAGGTATAAATAATGTGACTGCAAGAACTCTTCTGAAAAAGTATAAAACCCATGAAAAGCTTCTTGCCTTGGTCAAGTCTGAAAAGCTTAATTGCGATAAAAAGATACTTGAAGATAAAAAACTCTCTATTGAAGAGTTGGCAGACCATATTCTGTATGCTTCCTACGAAAAAGGGATTGATCTGTATTCTATAGAAGAGCTTGGCGCCCAGGTACAGATAGAAGTGGAGAATATGTTCAGGGAATATCCCGGGAGTCGTGTAAGGCTTAAAGCTATTGGCGGCGGTGGCGGTAAAGGCCAGAGAATTTTGGGCGCTTCTATGCTGTCGATCAAAAAACCTACTGAAGCTCAGATAAAAGAGGCTGCAAAAGAGGCTCCAACTCTGGTAAGAGAAGTACTTAACGAAGTAAAAGCCACAGGTGTGGGTGAGAACAAGAACGTCCTTGTTGAACTTAATATTGAGCAGACCCGCCATAATGAGATACAGCTTTTGGGAAATGGTGAATGGTGCGTATCTCTTGGTGGTAGGGATTGCTCGTTACAGATGCATGAACAGAAGCTTCTTGAAGTTTCAGTAACTCAGGAAGGCCTTTTTCTTGCCATTGAAAAAGCTAAAAAGGCAGGTAAAAAAGCTGAAGTAAAGGCATTGGAGGGTGATCTTAAAGTTCTTAAAAGAATGGAAGAAGACTCAACAAAATTTGGCCAGGCAGTCGGCCTTGACTCTGCATCAACATTTGAGTGTATTGTTGACAGAGACCGTTACTATTTCATGGAAGTCAACACACGTATTCAGGTCGAGCACAGAGTTTCTGAACTTTGTTATTCTCTTAAATTCACTAATCCCAAAAATAATAAGGACTTTTTTGTAGTAGAATCTTTGGTAGAGGCAATGGCGCTTTTGGCAAGGCATAAAAAACGCCTCCCGAAACCTGAAAGAATACCACGCTTTACAGCTAGTGTTGAAGCACGCCTTAATGCAACGGATTGTTCCCTGTCCCCTCATGCCGGCGGAATGATACAATATTGGTCTGAACCTATTGAAGGAGAAATCAGGGATGACCAGGGAATATGCATGTTAAATCCGGATACAGGCATGTTTATGAGATATAAGGTTGCAGGGGCATATGATTCAAATATTGCTCTTATCCTTACAAAAGGGGTTGATCGTTTAGAGTCGTATCAGAAGCTTTCTGAAGTCCTTGGCCATACAAGATTAAGCGGCACTGATCTGGCGACAAATCTTGAATTCCACTATGGTCTTGTTAATTGGTTTATTGGCCAGAATGTCATGGCAAAACCTACCACGCGTTTCGTTGTGCCATATCTTACGCTTATAGGCCGTCTTAAAGAGGAAGCTAACAAGCTTGATATGCCGTATGCCATGAATAATTTGAAGAAAACCTATGTTAAAAATGCTTCTGAACAGTTTCCGGCTGATCCGTCAATAAGTAAGGCAGTAGGGGAGATTTTTGACAGGAAAGTAACTCTTGTTCTCCGTCCTATGGGAAGATTACTTGAAGATCCGCATATGCTGTCGGGCTGGCTTTCACTGAATCGTAAAAACTTTTCAATCCAGAATGGAAAGGTTCAATGGCATGATAATCCTTTTGTAATTCTGGCAGAGTTGTATCAATACCTTAATATGTCGTTTAATAGGAACGTTGCGGCAGCTGATGTAATCTGGGAGCATGATAATGACATTCTTCAGAAAGGTCTAAGGTTTTATAAAAAGCTTTCTGAAAAATTTGAATTAAGTCTGCACGAATTTGATAAATTAAAGGCTATTCTTGAAAAAGAAAAACCTCAGGATAGTTTTAGCTCTGGAGAGTGGGATGAAATTCGCGCCGCTCATATGGGCTTTAAAGCTGGTCTGGAGTTGTTAGGAATTCTTTTCCTTATTGCAGGAAATGTAAAATTCTGGGATTTAAAAGTTGAAGATGACCTGGAAGTTACAATTCCTGAATATCTCCATGATGCGGAACTTCAGGCAGCAATGAAAAAAGTTCTTGTCCCTCCTCCGTCAACAAAAGCTGATGAAATAGTCGCCATTTGCGGCGGAATGTACTATTCCCAGGAAGCCCCTGGTCTGCCCCCTTTTGTTTATGAGGGGATGCATTTTGAAAAAGGCCAGGCGCTGTACATTATTGAAGTTATGAAAATGTTTAATACGGTACGGGCGTCATTTGCCGGCACAATTGATAAAATAGTCATTCAAGGGGCAAATGGCTGCATTGTACAAAAAGGGCAGCCTCTTTTTAAAGTTACCCCTGATGAGAAGTTTGTAGAAATTAACGATGAAGAGATAGCCCAGGTCAAGCGAGAAAGGACTTTTAGCTATTTGAAAGCTATTGTTTAAACATGGTTTTAGAGCCAGGAGTGAAGGAGGGAATCAGTTATTAATTTTTCCCTGAATCTATAGACCTTGCCTTCAGAAGAGGAGGCTACTTGTATAAAACTGCTATATAAAGCGAAGTACAGGAGGGAGCCATGAGAAAAGGTAAGTTAATTGTAGTAGAGGGGATAAATGGTTCAGGCCCACGGGCCAGATCAGCTATAGTGGCTTTGCATAAGGCACTTACAGAGCTTAAATATGAGGTTGTTGAATGTGCTAATCCTGACTCAAGCAGAGCAAAGGAGTTGGGGATAAAAGATTTCTTAGGCTGGCCCTTTGGCGAAGATTACAGAGGGGACATGTTTTTTGAAAGCGCTGTACGCTCCCAAATTTTCAGGAATGTTGTTGTCCCTGCATTGGAAAAGGACAAAATAGTTATCTGTAAGCAGTCCAGCATTTCATCTTTGGCTAATGCATGGGTACATGGATATGATCGTCATTTTGATACCTTGCGGCTTCTTGAGAAAATGTCCAGAGGGTTTTTGTTTGAAGATGAAATATATCCTGATATGACAATTTTTATTGATGTCCCTGTTGAAGAAGCTTTTGAATATATTGAAGAAGTTATGCAGATACATCATGAAGGCGGGATAGAGTATTTTAAAAAAATGAGAGAGTTTTATCTGGGTGAGATGATGCGTTGGAGAGGGGTTCGTATAGAGGCCGGAGCAAGCCGTTCTGAAGACGATATTAATGCTGAAATACTGGGTAAAGTTAAGCAACTGCTTAAGGTAACTTAATTATATATAGTGTATATGTGAGGAGATTGTAAGTGAGTATTTCAGGGAAGAAAGCGATATGGAGTGACAATATAGTAGCGAAAAGTATTGCCAAAGCGCCGGAACGTAAAAAAGAATTTCACACAACTTCTAATATTGAGATGGAACGCTGTTTTACCCCGGACTTTGAATATCCGGAATATGATGAAAATCTGGGTCTTCCTGGAGAGTACCCTTTTACCCGTGGTGTGCAGCCGACAATGTATCGTGGCCGTTTCT
>WQYY01000025.1 GCA_009780995.1 Desulfuromonadales bacterium | reverse complement strand
TTTTGATATTACTCCACTTTTTAGGAGATTTTTTATGATAGAATTTCTTGGTGATTGGAAGAGGAGCCACTATTGCGGAGACCTCACATCTGCGGATATTGGCAAAGAAGTTGTTCTAATGGGTTGGGCACACAGAAGGCGTGACCATGGAGGCCTTATTTTTATAGATCTGAGAGACCGCCAGGGTCTTGCACAGATTGTTTTCGATCCGGAAGTTAATAAAGATATCCATGCAAAGGCTGAGAGTGTCAGAAATGAATTTGTTCTTGCCGTTAAAGGTAAGGTAAATCCAAGACCTGCAGGTACAGTAAACAGTAATCTTAAAACCGGTGAAGTCGAGATTCTTGTTACTGAATGTAAGATTTTGAATCCTTCAAAAACCCTTCCGTTTACCCTTGATGAGTATGTTGATGTTGCTGAGAATTTACGGCTTAAGCACCGTTACTTGGATTTAAGAAGGCCTGCTCTTCAGGAAAATATGATTCTCCGCTCAAAAGTTGCTCAGGCTACCCGTCGTTACCTTAGTGATAACGGCTTTCTTGAGATTGAGACCCCTTTTCTCACAAAATCCACCCCTGAAGGAGCAAGGGATTTTCTTGTTCCGTCACGTATAAGCCGTGGAGAGTTTTACGCTCTTCCGCAATCTCCGCAGATATTTAAGCAGATCCTTATGATTTCCGGCTTTGACAAATACTTCCAAGTTGTAAGATGCTTCAGGGATGAAGATTTACGGGCAGACCGGCAACCGGAATTTACACAGATAGATTGCGAGATGTCTTTTATTAATCGTGACGATATTATAAGGGTTATGGAAGGCCTTATAGCAACTATATTTAAAGAGGCAAAAGGTGTTGACGTTAAGCTTCCTATTGAGAGAATGACTTATCAGGAGGCTATCCGCAGGTTTGGGGTTGATAATCCTGATTTAAGGTTCGGGCTTGAGCTTGTTGACCTTACAGATATTGTGAAGAACTCAGGGTTTAAGGTCTTTGCTGATGTTGCCGCAAGCGGTGGGATTATTAAAGGGATCAATGCGAAAGGGTGTGGGAAATTCTCCAGAAAAGAGATTGATGACCTTACCGAGTTCGTAAAGATTTATGGTGCAAAAGGGCTTGCCTATGTAAAAATGGAAGCTGGTGAGTGGCATTCTCCTGTTACCAAGTTCTTTACTCCTGATGAGATAAAGAGTATGAGCGCTGCTTTTGAAGCTGAGGAGGGGGATCTCCTCCTATTTGTTGCAGATAAGCCGAAGGTTGTTAATGATTCTCTTGGGAAACTGAGAAATCATTTGGCAAAGATTATGGGGCTTACAGATAAGGATGAGTTCCGTTTTGTATGGATAACTGATTTTCCTCTTTTAGAGTGGGATGAGGATGAAAAACGCTGGGCAGCGGTCCATCATCCTTTTACAGCTCCTATGGACGAAGACATTGAGTTTGTTGAGAGTGATCCTGGCAGATGCCGTGCAAAGGCTTATGATATTGTCCTCAACGGTAATGAGATTGGCGGTGGTTCTATAAGAATTCATCAGGAAAAGGTACAATCACTTATGTTTAAAATGCTGGGGCTTTCTGAAGAGGATTCAAAAGTTAAATTCGGCTTCCTTTTGGATGCTCTGGAATATGGTACCCCCCCTCACGGTGGTATAGCTTTTGGTCTGGACAGATTAATGATGCTTTTAACAGGTAGCGACTCAATCCGTGATGTTATAGCTTTTCCTAAAACTCAAAAGGGGACATGTTTGATGTCAAATGCTCCTTCTCCTGTTGATGAAAAACAATTAAGAGAATTGGCTCTTAAGGTAACAGTTAAGTAGAGGGTCTCTTGGCCTTTAAAGTAAAACAAGTAGTTTTTTATATAGGTTTATTCTGTTTTATTGCCGGATGCGCAACAACAGCAATAAAAGAGTCGCATTACCGTGAAGACTCTTTTGTATTGATGGATAGTATAAGAAACTCTGATGGCAAAACCCTCTTTCCTGTTGAGTTTAACGACCTTGAATACACAATAAACAGAGGCGAACATTTTTACAATTTGCAGATGATTAACGAAGCTGACCGGTATTACCTTTTAGCAATAGGTAAAGCTAAGCTGCTTCGTGAACATGTGACCCTTGAACTTCAGCATAGAGCGGACCTCTCTATTGCGGCTGAAGAGGAGAAAAGAAAAGCAGCTGAGCTCGCTGATGAAGAAGCGAGAAAGGTAATGGAAGCAAGGAAGATAAACGAAGAGAAAATCAGGTTGGAAGAGCTCAGGAGGGCTGAAGAAGCCAGGGCTAAAAAGGCTTTAGAGGCCAGGAAAAGAGCTGAAAGAGCAAGAGCCGAAATAGAGAAACCTAAGCTTACAAGATATACTGTAAAAGGAGGAGAATCACTTCCACAAATTGCTTCAAGGCCTGAAGTTTATGGAGACGCCGCGCTGTGGCCTCTTTTATACAAAGCTAACAGGGATCAGATAAGAGATCCGGCTGTACTTTGGCCGGGGCAGGTACTCAGGATACCGAGAAATGTTGAAAAAAGCGATTTACAGGAAGCAAGGCAATATTCTATAACAAGGCCTATTAGATAGACCTTGTTATTCTCCTTTTTTTAAGGTTTTCTCTCAATCTGTTATCTTTATTTTATTCCTTAGATTTTCCCTTGACACTAAAATTCCTTTTGTATACTGTGTACGAGATTTTCTTCAAAAAAAAACTTCCTATGAGATATGCTCAAATAAGATTTTATAATCTTGTTTGGTGTGGATACTATTCTATGGTGTAGTGTATAAAATCAAAGGAGAGACTATGACAACGCAAAAGATTATCTGGACTGAGATTGATGAAGCACCAGCATTAGCAACCTACTCGTTACTTCCGATAATTCAGGCATTTACAAAGGGTACCGGGGTAGAAGTTGTGATGGAGGACATTTCCCTTTCAGGTAGAATTATTTCTACTTTCCCTGAATATCTTACGGAAGCACAACGCATTCCTGATTTTCTTACCCAAATGGGTGAGCTGACACAAAAACCTGAAGCAAACATTATTAAACTTCCTAATATCAGTGCATCTGTACCACAGTTAAAAGAAGCTATACAAGAGTTACAGGAGAAGGGTTATAAACTCCCTGACTATCCTGAATCTCCGAAAAATGATGAGGAGAAGAAAATTCAGGAAAGATATTCTAAATGTCTTGGCAGTGCAGTAAACCCGGTGCTTCGTGAAGGTAACTCTGACCGCCGTGCACCTGTTTCCGTAAAGAATTTTTCCAAAAAGCACCCTCACAAGCTTTCTGCTTGGGCGCCTGATTCAGCAACTGAAGTAGTTAGTATGAGTGGCGGCGATTTTTATGCTAACGAGAAATCTATAGTAATGGAGAATGGCGGCGATTTTAAAATTGAACTTGTTGGTAAGGATGGCAAGGTTCAAATTTTGAAAGATAAACTTACCGCTTTAAAGGGCGAAATCCTTGACGGCACATTCATGAGTGTAAAAGCTTTACGTAAGTTTTTTGCTGATGAGATTGAAGCTGCCAAAAAAACCGGTCAGTTGCTGTCTCTGCATCTTAAAGCAACAATGATGAAAATTTCTGATCCGATTATGTTCGGGCACGCTGTTCAGGTATTTTTTAAGGATATATTTGATAAACATGCAGCCGCTTTAAAAGAAGCCGGTGTAAATCCAAACCTGGGGCTTGGTGATCTTTATCTTAAGATCCAATCTCTGCCTGAAGCAAAGAGAAAAGAAATTGAAGCTGATATACAAGCTGAATATACAAAACGTCCTGCCATTGCAATGGTTGATTCAGACAATGGAATTACAAATCTGCATGTACCTAACGATATAATAATTGATGCGTCTATGCCTGTTGTTATCCGTGAAGGCGGCAAGATGTGGAATGCTAAAGGTGAGCTTCAAGATACCAGAATTATGATTCCGGATCGTTGCTATGCCACAACTTATAAGACGATCATTCAAGACTGCCAAAAACATGGTGCTCTTGATCCCGCTACTATGGGAGACGTACCTAACGTCGGGCTTATGGCACAAAAGGCAGAAGAGTATGGCTCACATCCAACAACATTTGAAATTCCTTTTGACGGTACTGTCCGCGTTGTTGATGCTTCCGGCAAAGTTCTTATGGAGCACAATGTTGAAGCTGGCGATATTTGGAGAATGTCCCGGGCAAAAGACATACCTATACAGGACTGGGTCAAGTTGGCTGTAAAAAGAGCAAGAGCAACAGGCGCTCACGCTGTGTTCTGGCTTGACAAAAACAGAGCTCATGACAGGAATGTTATTGCTAAAGTTGAAAAATACCTTAAAGACAATGATACAAGCGGGCTTGTAATTAAAATACTTCCGCCGGTTGAGGCTATTCAGTACTCGCTGGATAGGATTCGTAAAGGTGAAGACACAATCTCAGTTACGGGGAATGTTCTCAGAGATTATTTAACAGACCTCTTCCCGATTCTTGAAATTGGAACCAGCGCTAAGATGCTTTCTATAGTACCGCTTCTTGCCGGTGGCGGACTTTTTGAAACAGGCGCAGGCGGTTCTGCTCCTAAGCATGTACAGCAGTTTGAGAAAGAGGGTTATCTCCGTTGGGACTCTCTCGGTGAGTTCTCTGCTTTTGCGGCATCTCTTGAGCATCTGGCAGGTCTCTTCAAAAACGAGAAGGCACAGGTTTTGGCGGAAACACTTGATCAGGCAATTGCCAAATTCCTTGATAATAACAAGTCTCCGGCACGGAAAGTCGGGCAGATTGATAACAGAGGAAGTCATTTCTACCTCGCTCTCTATTGGGCTGAAGCTCTTGCCGCACAAACAAAAGATGCCGAGTTGAAAAAGCGTTTTGAAAAAATCGCAAGTGATCTTAAAGCTAATGAAGCTAAGATTGACGCAGAGCTCTTAGCTGCACAAGGCAAGCCTGTTGATATGGGCGGGTACTATCGTCCTGATTTTGCAAAAACATCAAAGGCAATGCGCCCAAGTGCGACTTTAAATGCAATTATTGATGCACTTTGAGTAATAGGAATATAACGTTGCTGCAAAAAAAAATATATAGGAGGATACAATAATGGGTCGTAAAAAAGTTGCTCTTATCGGTGGTGGTCAAATTGGTGGTGTATTGGCTCAACTTTGTGCTCTAAGAGAGCTTGGCGATGTTGTTATGTTTGACATTGTTGAAGGGCTTCCTCAGGGGAAATTGCTTGATATCGCAGAAGTTGCTTCGGTAGACAGTTTTGATGTAAGCCTTCAAGGCACTAACAGCTTAGCTGATATCAAAGATTCTGATGTAGTTATCGTTACAGCAGGTCTTCCTCGTAAACCAGGTATGAGCCGTGATGATCTTATTGCAACAAATGCAAAGATCATGAAGTCTGTTTCAGAAGGTATCAAGCAGTATGCACCGAATTCTTTTGTTATAGTTATTTCTAATCCTCTTGATGCAATGGTTACACTTTGCCAGAAAATTACAGGTTTCCCATACAACCGTGTAATTGGTCAGGCTGGTGTACTTGACTCTGCACGTTTTGAGTGCTTTATTGCATGGGAGCTGGGAGTATCAGTTAAAGACGTAACAGCAATGACACTTGGTGGTCATGGTGATGATATGGTTCCTCTTGTTCGTTATGCCAGTGTTAAAGGTATCCCTGTTATGGAACTTCTTGAGGCCAAATATAAAGATAAAGCCAAAGCTAAAGAAGTTATGGAGGCAATGGTAAAACGTACTCGCGGGGCAGGTGGTGAAGTTGTTGCGCTTCTCAAAAACGGTTCAGCGTTCTACTCACCAGCATCTGCTGCCATTAGTATGGCAGAAGCAATTCTGAGAGATCAGAAGCGCGTTCTTCCTTCATGCGCCTATCTAAATGGAGAATTTGGTGTAAAAGGTCTCTATCTTGGTGTTCCATGCGTAATTGGTGCAGGTGGTATTGAAAGAATCATTGAATTTAAGCTGGATGCCGAAGAGCAGGCAATGATGGATAAATCAGTTGCCGCAGTAGAGAATATAATTTCTGTAATGGATAAGATGGAATTTTAATTTTATGTTTTTCTGCCTCTGTCTTAAACAAAGGAAGGGCAAGCTGCCCTTCCTTTGTTTTAGTAAGTAGTAAGAGATTTGCAAAATATAGTTTATAAGAATCATGGCCTGTTGGCTCACTATTTTATAAGGAGTGTAAGTTGATGGAAAACAAACTTCCGAGAATTGAGATTATTGAAAAATACTGTAAGGGGTGTGCTATTTGTGCTGAATATTGCCCCACACAGGTACTTGAAATGAGAGGCTTTGTTGTGGCTGTAAAAAACCTTGAAGCTTGTACCAAATGTATGCAGTGTGAATTACGCTGCCCTGATTTTGCAATAAAAGTATTTGCTGAATAAAATTTACAGGAGGAATAAACAGTGTCAAAAAAAGTAGCGTTTCTTCAAGGTAACGAAGCCGCGGCTCATGGTGCCATTTATGCAGGGTGCACCTTTTTCGCAGGCTACCCTATTACTCCATCTACTGAAATTGCCGAGGTTTGCTCTGTAGAACTGCCAAAAGTCGGCGGCAAATTCATTCAGATGGAAGACGAGATTGGCGCCATGTCAGCAGTTCTTGGTGCTTCTCTTGCCGGAGCTAAGGCTCTTACAGCGACCTCAGGTCCTGGTTTATCACTTAAGCAGGAAATAATTGGTTATGGTTGTATTGCCGAGATTCCGGTTGTTATTATTGATATTATGCGCGGCGGTCCTTCAACAGGTATGCCTACCGGACCTTCACAGTCTGATATTATGGCGGCAAAGTGGGGTACACATGGCGACCATCCCGCAATCTGTCTAGTACCAGCTTCTGTTCAGGAAATTTTCGATGAAACAGTTCGCGCATTTAACTTAGCAGAAAAATATCGTACGCCTGTTATGGTTATGCCTGATGAAATTGTGGGACATATGCGGGAGCGTATTGTATTCCCAGAACCAGGTGAGATTCCAGTTATAGACCGTACAGCGCCTTCTGTACCTCCTGAGAAATATAAGCCATATGATACTTCATTCGGTGATATTCCACCATTGGCCGCATTCGGTTCTGGATACAAATTCCATGTAACAGGTCTTAACAAAATGGAAGACGGTTTCCCTACGACAAAAGCGCCGATTGTACAGGCAGAAGAAGAGCGTCAGGTACGCAAAGTTGAAGCTAACAAAGCAGACATAATGAAGTGGGAAGAGTATATGGTTGATGATGCCGAGATAGTTGTTGTGGCATTCGGCTCTACTTCCCGTTCTGCCCGTTTTGCAGTTAATGCTGCACGTGAACAGGGCATAAAAGCAGGTCTTTTCCGCTTAATCACCTTCTGGCCATTCCCAGAGGAGCGTATGCTCGAAATATCCAAAAAGGTAAAAGCATTCATTACTCCGGAAATGAACTTGGGGCAATGTAATGGAGTTGTCAGAGGATGTATCGAAGGAAATGCTCCGGTTTATGGAATTTACCATGTTGATGGTGAACCGGTAAATCCTGAAGAAATACTGAAAAAGATGAAGGAGGTTAAGTAACCATGTCATATGATTATGAAAAGTGGATTCGTCCCGGTAAATTGCCACATATTTGGTGCCCTGGCTGTGGTCACGGCATTGTTATGAAAGGACTCATCCGCGCATTTGATACACTCGGTTTTAAAAAAGAAAATACATGTATTGTTTCCGGTATCGGTTGTGCGTCACGGCTTCCTGGTTATATTGATTGTTGTACATTGCATACGGCTCACGGACGTGCTGCTGCTTTTGCAACAGGCGTCAAAATGGCCAGACCTGAAATGGACGTCATCTGTGTTGGCGGTGACGGCGATGGTTGTGCTATTGGTGGAAATCACTTTATTCACATGTGCCGCCGTAATATTGATATGACCTATATCGTAATGAACAACAAGATATATGGTATGACAGGCGGTCAGTTCTCATCTTCAACACCAACAGGCGCTAAAGCTTCAACCACACCTTATGGCAACCCCGATCCTGCTTTTGATATTGCGAAGCTTGCAATTGGAGCAGGAGCTACTTTTGTTGCCAGAGGAACAGCTTTCCATGCGACCCAGATTGACAAACTTATTGTTGAAGCTGTACAGCATAAAGGAATGTCTGTTGTGGAAATTTTGGATGACTGCCCAACTACTTACGGTCGTCGTAATAAATTCAAATCAGTTGTTGAGATGATGAATAATCTTAAAGAAACAACTGTGCCGGTTAAAGCAGCCGAGAAGATGACACCTGAGCAGCTTCAAGGTAAGGTTCTTACTGGGGTCCTCTATAAAGAAGAAGGAAGATCTGACTACACGACCGAGTACGCTAAAGTTATTGAGCGTGCACAGGCCGCTAAGAAATAATTACAGGAAAAAGGAGTGAATTTATAATGAGATATGAACTCAGGTTTTCCGGCGCAGGTGGACAGGGGTTGATCACCGCCGGAATCATCATGGCAAAAGCTGCTTCAATCTATGAAGGTATACAAGCTGTTCAATCACAAAGCTATGGCCCGGAAGCACGTGGTGGCGCATCAAAATCCGAAGTTATTATTTCTGATGGCCCTATTGACTATCCAAAAGTAACAAAATGTGATGCGCTTTTAGCAATGACTCAGGAAGCTTGTGATAAGTACTCACACGACCTTAAAGAAGGTGGTGTACTTCTTACAGATTCTGAATTTGTTCCTAGGACTCCAGAAGGGAACTTTAAAAGAGTTGCGTTTCCTATCATGAGAACCGCTAAATTTGATGTTGGCCGTGAAATAGTCGCCAACATCGTTGCCCTTGGCGCTATGGTCGCTCTTACAGGTAAAGTAAGCAAAGAGAATGCCGAAAAGGCTGTTCTTGCCAGCGTACCGGAAGCATTTCTTGAACTGAACAAAAAAGCTTTTAGCATGGGCTATGAGAAAGCTATGGAAGCTCAAAAGTAGAAAATTGAGACATTTTTAGTTGCGGAAAAGCCTGGCATTAGCCGGGCTTTTCTATTTTGGCATAACACTTTTACACCTCTCCATTGATTTATGATGATTTGAAAGCTATTATCCGGATATGTTGATGAGGATAATATGCAGGAATTTTTAGGCACGCACCTTATAGAGCATGGTTATCTGGTGCTTTTTATATGGGCTCTTATCGAAGGTGAATCAGGGCTTATTCTGGCTGGCTTTCTGGCTTTCCAGGGGTATCTTACCGTTCCCGGCGTTATTTTTACTGCTGCAGGTGGAGCGTTTGTAGGTGATCAGTTCTATTTTTATCTTGGACGGCTTAAAGGGAAATATCTTTTACGACATTCTCATACGCTTGTAAGAAAACTTCGTAAAGGGCTTAGGCTCATCAAGAAATATGGTAATTTTGTTGCTTTTACATCAAGATATACTTATGGATTTAGAATAGTTTTGCCTATTATTCTTGGTATAACCCCTTTTCCCGGGCTTAGGTTTCTTGTACTTAATATCTTTAGTGCCATTTCCTGGGCTATTATATTTACTTTTGCAGGCTACCTTTTTGGAGAGAGTGCTTCCTTAGTTGTAGGGGAGGGTATGAAAAGTTATGAGCGTTATATTATTGCTATACTTGCAGGTATAATGTTTCTTGCCTGGTTTGGCCAGTTTGCTTATTCCAGATGGAAACAGATGCCGGCAAGAAAACGTCTTAAACGAATGAAATTAAAAGGTATGTTTTCTAAGTCTGATAAAAAACAGCCATTTATTTAAAAGGAGCAGTCATGAGTGAAATAAAAACAAAATTTATACTTGATGCAGACAGATCGGTTCTTGTTGTTGTTGATGTTCAGGAAAAGCTTTGTAAGGCTATGGATGAAAAAGTTCTGGAACATCTTACAAACAATATTGATATTCTTATCCAAGCCGCTGTCGAATTAAACATTCCGGTTATTTTTACAGAACAGTATCCAAAGGGACTTGGGG
Organism: Desulfuromonadales bacterium; assembly: GCA_009780995.1. Lineage (GTDB taxonomy): Bacteria > Desulfobacterota > Desulfuromonadia > Geobacterales > DSM-12255 > WQYY01. The sequence continues at coordinate 10,655 of WQYY01000025.1, read as the reverse complement.
AGACTCTTGAAAAGTTTAAAAAGTATCTTGATGAAAAGCCTGTTGAGAAAACCTCTTTTAGCTGTTGCGGTGAAAGCTGTTTCCCGGATAAGTTAAGAAAGACGGGGCGGTCGCAAGCTATTATTACAGGAATGGAAGCTCATGTATGCGTTTTGCAGACTGTTCTTGATCTTCTTGATAATGGTTATAAAGTGCATATGGTAAAAGATGCTGTGATGAGCCGGAAAAAAGAAAACTGGCGTGTTGGTGTTGATATAGCCAGAGATGCTGGTGCAGTGGTTACTTCCGCAGAGACGGTGCTTTTTCAGCTTTTAAAGAGGGCAGGGGGGGAGGCTTTTAAGAAATTATCAAAGCTTATACGTTAATTTTTTACGGCGCAGATTAATGGCCGGCTACGGTGTTTGTTGCTTTCGTCGTGTATCGCTTTGCGTAGGGGCGGCAATCTGCCGCCCGTCGTTTCATTGGTTGCAATCGCGGGCGGCAGATTGCCGCCCCTACAGAACCCTTTTCTGGATTGCCACCCTTCACACTAGAGTTTTGCAAAGGCCTCATTTTATTAATTCAACCTCAACTCAAAAATTTTCGTCCAGTATTTTCCAGTAACCAAAAAAGTATGAGTATTGTCATTGTAGGCAATGCCGTTCAGCACATCATTGCCGAAAGCAGATACGCCGTTGCTTTGGCGGATATTACTTAGGTCAAGCTGCCCTATCACTTTGCCGGCTTGCGGGTCTATTTTTATTATACCGTCTAGCTGAAACAGATTGGCGTAAATGAAGCCGTCTACGTATTCCAACTCGTTGATGTCCAGTTGCGGACCGAATTCGCCCATAATATTTACTGTTTTTATAAGGCTGAAATCTTTCGGATTTATGTAATACAATTTACTGCTGCCGTCGCTTATGATAAGGTTTTTGCCGTCTGTAGTCATGCCCCAGCCTTCGTGTGGCCACGACATTTCGCCAATTTTTTTCAGCGAAGGATAATCATATACAAATACCTTGTGTTCTTTCCATGTAAGCTGATATAGCCTGTTGCCTACTGTGCTGATGCCTTCACCGAAATAATGAGGTACGGAAACGGATTTTAAAATTTTTCCTGTTTTATAGTCGTAACAAAGCAATTTGCTGGCATTGGCATTGTCGGGGTCACCTGTGCTTTCGTACATTTTTCCATTGTCCAAGAAAAGTCCTTCTGTAAAGGAAGTAGAATCGTGGGGATACATATTTATCACTTGATAATTGATAACCGGTATTGCGCCATTGTCTGCCGATGAAGGTACGGGCTGTGCTTGCGCATTGCCGCTGTTTTTACATGCGACTAATAAAACAATAAGCGACAATGCTAAAAACTTTTTTATTTCTCTTTTCATAAAAAATTACTCGTTACTGTAGGGTATTTGAGGACAGTATATTTAGGTTAGTGTGGAGTTTGGAGAGTGAAATTTAATTTCGTACTCCACACTTCAAACTGGATAAATCCTGTATTATCAAGCATATAAAAAACCTATAAAGTCAGGCATAGCTTGAGCTCACAGGTTTTTGACTAAAAGGCCGGGCGCACAATGTGCGCCCCTACATAACCATGTGCTGTATTATTTTTCTTTCTTTTCGAAAGTACCTTTTTCTCCGCATTTTGGGCATTTTTGGGGTTTACATCTTCCTTCTTTAGTGAATCCGCATTTACATTTCCATTCTGCCATTTATATTCTCCTTTTATTTTATTTCTAGGTTTATATTCTGTACATTTCCAACAGTGCTCAGAGATTTATCAAATTGTTTATCATCTCCTACTACCACAATCGTAAGTAGATCAGGGCGTATGTAGTTTTTAGCAGCTTTTAGTATATCTTCTCTTGATACTTTTGCAATGTTGTCTCTGAAGTTCTCCAGATATCCTTTTGGGAACCCGAAATATTCCAGTCTTGCTTGCAGGTTTACTACTGAACTGGCCGTTGTGAAGCCAAATATAAAGGAGTTAATTATGGCTTCTTTTGCCTGATTCAGCTCTTCTTTTGAGACTTCATTAGTCCTTAGGTCTGTAAGTATATTATCAATTAAACCGATTACTTTAATGGTTGATGCTGATTTTGTTTCTGTTGATATTACAAAGGTTCCCGGAAAACGGCGACCAATATCAAAACGGCTTGTTACGTTATATGCCAGGCCCTGGTCTGAGCGAATTTGCTGCATAAGCCTTGATGTAAAACTCCCTCCTAAGATATAGTCAAGAACTCTTATTGCGTACTGATCAGGATTGTTTTTATCCACGCTGAGGTGCCCCATACGGATAACTGACTGGCTTACTTCTTTTTTTGCAAATAGAATTTTGCCAGAGGAGTTTTTATCGGGTGCCGGAATATCTGGCATGACAGCTTTTTCTTCTGTTGTCGGGAAGAATTTTTCAAGGTCTTTTATGATCTGCTCTTTTTGAAAATCCCCTGAAATAGCCAGTATCATTCCTTTAGGGTTAAAATAACGTTTGTGAAAATCTATAATATCCTGCCTGGTTATATTGTTGATACTTTTAAGGGTTGGCACTATCCCGAGAGGATGCCCTTCATATATGGCTTTTGTAAGTTCCCGGTTTGCTATTTCTTTAGGGTCGTCATTCTGCCTGTTTATTCCTTCGATAAAGTTATTTTTTATCAATTCCAGACGGTTATTATCAAAAGCAGGGTCAAGTATGATCTGTGAAAATAGCTCAAGGGTTGAGTCAAGATTTCTAGCCAGACAGCTCATTGATACATTACCAAGATCTGTACCTATATTTACTTCAACGCTTGATGCCATAAAAGCCAACTCATCATTAAGTTGTTCAGGAGATAGTTTTCCTGCCCCTCCATCCCGCATAATTGAACCGGTTATTGCCGCAAGCCCAGCTTTTCCCTGAGGGTCATAAATGCTGCCTGTGTTTATATAGGCTGTGGCATTTACAATAGGGAGTTCATGGTCTTCTAATAGGTATAGTATCATTCCGTTTTTAAGAACAACTCTATCGCTTTTAGGAATTGAAAATTTTAGCGGTTGAAATGTCAATTTGCGCGGATCTTTTGTTTCAGGCGCTGCAAATGATGTCACAGCAGGTAAAGTAATAGCGGCAGCAAGAAGTAATGGCAGGGCTCTTTTTAATATTGAGTTTATTTTGCTGAATAGTCTCATTTATTTTGCTCTCCTTCTTTGCTGGTTATAAACCCTACAGTACGGTTTTCTCTGGTAAGATACTTTCTGGCCACCCTCTGAATATCTTCAGGGGTGACTTGAGCCGCCAGCTTCCTGTGGTCTATTATATAACGCCAGCTTCCTGTTAAGGCCTCATATTCCGTAAGATTACGGGCAAGCCCACCGTTGGTGAGCATTTGTCTATACTCTTCAAATTCAAGCCTGTTAAGTACCTGCTGCAACTCTTTTGGTGTTACTGGTTCATTTTTCAGACGATCTAATTCTGCATATATTGCTGCTTCAACTTCCTGTACTGTGTGAGGTGATTTTGGTGTTGCTGCTATAATGAAGAGATTGGGGTACTTGTAGCCGGGGGCTGAAAAACTACCTATATCGCTTACAAGCTCCTTTTCCAGCACAAGTTTTTTATAAAGCCTTGATGTACGCCCGTCAGTGAGAAGCATACTTATTATATCAAATACAGTATCATCATGATCTGGAAGGGTTGGCTTATGATAACCTATGAGGAGTTCAGGGCTTGCGTCTCCTATGATTTCTATTCGTTTTTCTCCCTGTTGCTTTGGCTCTACAGTTGTTACTGGCGGGACAGGTTCGCCTGGTGGTATGGAGCCGAAATACTTTTCAACAAGTTTTATTGTTTCCTGAGGGTTAATGTCTCCTACAATAGCTATTATAGCATTATTAGGGGCATAATAGCGGTGCAGAAAATTTTCTGCTTTAGTTCTTGTAAGGTTTTCAATATCGGACATCCAACCTATTGTCGGTTGCCCCATTGGATGAGCATTAAATGCACTGGCCAGAAAAATTTCCCATAGCTTACCTTCAGGTGAGGCTTCATAGGAGCGACGGCGCTCTTCCATTACTACTGAGCGTTCGGTATAAAACTCTCTAAGTACGGCATTCTGCATACGATCTGACTCTATTGCAGCCCATAATTCAAGTTTGTTGGAGGGGAGGCTTATTAAATAAGTAGTTCCGTCCTTACTTGTGAAAGCGTTGTAGTTTGCTCCTCCGGCTTTGGCATATAATTGGGAAAACTCTTCTTTAACAACATATTTTTCAGCCTGGTTTTCCAGGTCTTTTAACTTGGCTTCCAGAGCAGCTGTTTTCTTAGGATCGCCTTTTTCTTTAAGGTTTATTTCTTTGATAAGTTCATTAGCAGTGGCCTCAATCTGGTCAAGCAGAGGTTTTTCAGCGGCATAGTTAGTTGTCCCTAAGGTCTTTGTTCCTTTGAAGAGCATATGTTCAAGCATGTGGGCAATTCCGCGTTCATCGCTGCGTTCGTCAACACTTCCGACTTTAAAACGTATCCAAGCCGCAACAGTAGGAGATGTATGTCTTTCTACCATAAGAAGCTTCATGCCGTTTTTAAGTGTGTACTCCTGTACACGGTCTTCCAGTCCTGCTCCGAACGCTGCTGTAGTTAATAGTAACAGTAAAAGAGGGATAACAAGTAATTTCAGATAGCGCATAGTTTTTTGCTCCATTTTATAATTATGTTTTTTAAGTTTATAACAATATTCCCTTTTATGTAAAACGGAAATAGAGAATGACTTCGGCTTTTGGTTCAAACAGTGTGGAGTTGAACCCGCCACTTGTAGGGACGCGATTTATCGTGTCCTCAACAAAAAACATAACCACGAAAGACGTGAAAAACACGAAAAACTTTTATTTACCACAAAGAACACAAAGGGTTACACAAAGAACACAAAAAAATAGTGCCCTTTGCGAAAAACTTTGCGCTCTTTGCGGTTAATTTTTTTTAGATTTTTGCGGTTAGAAAACAAATTGGTCGAATATAGCTTAGCTCAGGTATTACTTGAGCTGGCATACTAAAAATACAATTGGTCGAATAACTAAAAAACAAAGCATAAACCGCAAAGAACGCAAGGGTTACGCAAAGAACGCAATTTTAACAGTGTGGAGTGTGGAGAGAAAATTATAAAATATTATCCGCCAAAGCCGGAGAACATACTGAATAGGATAATCATTAATACGAGGGAGGTAATCAGCACATAAGTGCGGTCTTTTTCTGCGGCGAAGGCGAGGAGTGAAAAAATTACGCGCGCCAAAGGCGTGGCTATCAGCAGCAGTACACCAAGTTCAATGATGGACAAACCTTTGCCGCGGGCTATTCCGACAAAAGTATCGTGCAATATCTGTAGAATATTTCTGTTTTCTTCCGTAAATTTTTTCCCGATAACCGCGCTTTTTTCGCCGCCGTGGCGCGCTATATATACAACCCCGCCTATGAATACCACGCTTAACGACAGACAGACACCGCTGCGCAGTACTTTGCCTATTATAGTTTGAATGTCTTTATCTCTTAAAGTCATGGCTTATATTTTCCCCGTAAATCCTCTGTATATCATATTTACAGCCACTAGCAGAATAATGACGGCAAAAACAGTTCTCAGGTTTCTGGTATTGGTTTTTAATAAAATTTTTGCTCCCGAAATAGCGCCCAGTAGCACTCCGACAACCACTGGCAAGCATAGGCGCGGGTCAATATATCCTCTTTCTAAATAAATAAAAGCGCCGGCAGCAGCCGTTACGCCTATCATAAAATTGCTGGTGGTGGTGGACACTTTAAAAGGAATGTGCATGATATTGTCCATGGCAATAACCTTCATTGCGCCGCTACCAATGCCAAGCAAACCGGATAATACGCCTGCCAGCATCATCATAAAAAAACCGCCCACTACGTTTTTTACGCCGTATGCTATCTTCCCCGCCGGTGTGGGATATGTGCCGTGCAACTTTAATTTTTCGGCAAGTGGGGAAGATTTTTCCACAACCAATTCTGTTTTTTTCAGAAAAGAATTAATTGCAGTAAAAATCAGTATCAGCCCGAAAATAACGGCTACTACCGTTGTAGGGATTATTTGCAGCGTTACCATCAGTGCGCCTATTACCGCGCCTATGGTGGTAGCAATTTCCAAAAACATACCGATACGCATATTGGTAACGCCTTCTCTTACATAAGCCGCTGCAGAGCCGGAAGAGGTGGCAATGACGGCAATTAGCCCTGTGCCGATGGCGTAACGAAAATCAACTCCAAGATACATCAGCAAAGGAATGATGATAACGCCGCCGCCCAAGCCCGTCAAAGCGCCCACTAGCCCTGCACAGCAAGCTCCGAAAAAAACAATTAAAGTGAAAGTCAGTACGCTCATTTTGTTTAAAAAATTTTTTGCCGCGAAGATAAGAATTTACAATTTGGCAATTCAGTAATTTGACTACATTGGTGCCAGTGTATTTAATTTAGAATAAATGTAAAGCAGTTTTATATACTGTTCTTGGTTCCAGCAAACAACGACCGTGAAAGGTGCGAAAAGCGCAAAAGAAATATTGCCCTCTTTGGGGAATGAGGGGCAACGAAGTTGCCAAATTTTCATAACCGCAGGTCAACGACCTGCGGTTGAACAATCCAATCATACTCCTACCTGAAAGGCAGGACTTTTGCCAATCTTTCAATTTATATTACTGTCCTGCCTTTCAGGCAGAGATTCTATTGACTCTTTATCTCCGCAGGTCGTTGACCTGCGGTTATGAAAATCAAGCCCTGTTGGGCTAAAATTTGATATATGTAGTGGTGCACTGTGTGTGCCCGTATTATCGGGCGACTGCAAGTCGCCTCTACAAGTGTTGAGCGACCTGCGATGCAGCCAAGACAGTTTGGTGCAAAAAGCGGAAACCGGGATAACAAAAACCGTTTCACATAAAGAGTTCCTTTGTGATAAAAAGAACAAATAAATTTAAATAAAGGAGCTGTTTATGAGCAATGCTGAAAATCCCAAAATCTTAATGGAAACTTCTAAGGGGGATATTACTATTGAACTCTTCAAGGAAAAAGCGCCTATAACGGTTAATAACTTTCTTAAATATGTGAAAAATGGGTATTACGACGGACTGATATTTCACAGAGTGATTAATGGCTTTATGATTCAGGGTGGCGGTATGGACGAGCATATGCAGCAGAAAAAGACCAATTTTGCCATTAAGAATGAAGCCACAAACGGATTAAAGAATAATCGGGGTGCCATTGCAATGGCCCGTACCGCAGTTGTAGATAGCGCAACATCACAATTTTTTATTAATCTGTCTGATAATAATTTTCTTGATCATACAGGTAAACGCCCTGAAGAGTATGGCTATGCTGTTTTTGGGGAAGTAATTAGCGGAATGGATGTCGTTGATTTAATAAAGCAGGTTAAAACCGGAAATAAGGGTGGGCACGGTGATGTACCGCTGGAAGCAGTTTTTATTACTAAAGTAACAGAAATAGTATAAGGGCTTAAAGGAGTTAAGGGGAATGCTCACTGATCTTGAAATACTTTTTGGGCTTGCTCTTGTTACTGTTATTCTGTTTAGAAGGTTCAGGTTTTCCTCAATAGTCGGATTTTTAGTTACCGGCGTTATTGCGGGGCCTCATGCCCTTGGTTTTATAGATCAAGCCCACCAGGTTGAGCAGATTGCAGAAATAGGAGTTGTTCTGCTTCTCTTTACCATTGGCCTTGAATTTTCCCTAAAGGAGCTTATGAAAATTAAGCACCTTGTCTTTTTAGGGGGCGGGTTACAGGTCGGTGTGACTATTCTGACAGTAACCGGAATATCTCTCCTTTTTGCATTTCCTTTTAAACAATCTGTATTTTTCGGTTTTCTTATAGCATTATCCAGCACCGCAGTTTTAATAAAACTTTTAATGGATAAGGGAGAAATGGATTCTCCAAGGGGAAGGGTATGCCTTGGAATACTTATTTTCCAGGATTTATGTATTGTTCCTCTTATGCTTTTAACCCCTTTTCTTGCCGGAAAGGGTGGAGGTATAGTTGACCTCTTTATTGTCTGTGCAAAAGCTGCCGGTGTCGTTCTTGTAGCTCATTATGCCGCCCGCTTTATTGTCCCGTGGATTTTCAGTCAGGTTGTTAAAACCAAAAGTAAAGAGCTTTTCATTCTTACGGTTTTATTTATCGGCCTTGGCATGGCATGGCTTACTGCAAAGGTCGGCTTATCTCTGGCTCTTGGCGCTTTTATCGCGGGTTTAGCTATTGCTGAATCTGAATATAGCCATAAGGTTCTTGGTGATATTATCCCTTTCCGCGATGCTTTTATGGGGCTTTTCTTTATCTCTGTGGGGATGTTGTTAGACCCGGCTATTATTTTGAAGCATCCGGTTATTATTCTGCTTCTTATTCTTGGTATCATCATTGTTAAAAGCGGCGTTACGGTATTAGCAATGTCAGCCCTTGGCCTTACAATCCATCTTGCTATCTCTTCAGGTTTTGCCTTGTCCCAGATAGGGGAGTTTTCCTTTATTCTTGCGCAAACAGGAATGCAGGAAAAACTTCTTACCCCTGAAATATACCAGATATTCCTTGCTGCTTCCATTGCCAGTATGGGATTAACCCCGCTATGCCTTAGGGTTGGACCTTATATAGGGAGATTTGTCCCTGACTCATTCAAACGTATGAGAGGTCTTTTTGTTAACGACGAGCAGGCCCCTCCAATGTCAGACCATGTAATAATAGTAGGTTATGGCGTTAACGGGCAAAATCTTGCAAGAATACTTAAAAATCTCTCAATTCCATATATGGTTATTGATACTAATCCTTTCACAGTCAGGGGTGAGAGAAAGAAGGGTGAAAACATAATTTTTGGCGATGCTGCCCAGGAGTCTTCTTTAGAGCATTTACAGATCGCTTCTGCAAGAATTCTGGTTGTGGCTATTTCTGATACTTCTGCGAGTCTTAGAGTTGCTTCAATGGCAAGACACCTGAACCCCTCAATTCATATTATTGTCCGGGCCAGGTATTTTCTTGAAGTTGAACCTCTTGTAAAAATGGGAGTCAATGAGGTTATTCCTGAAGAGTTTGAGACGTCTGTTGAAATACTTATACGTGTATTGAGAGCTCTTATGATTCCTCATGATGATATTGAAACATGTGTGACTGATATAAGGAAAGACGGCTATGAGATGCTTCGCTCCATTAGCAAACGTCATAGCCATGCAGTTGGCATAAGCGGATATCTTTCAGGAGCGGAAATAGCGAATTTCAGAATACAGGAAGGTTCACCATTAGTAGGGGAGGGGCTTAGTAAAGGGACTATAAGGCAACAGTCAGGCGCTACTGTATTGGTGATAAAAAGAGGAGATGATGTAATCCCTAATCCGGATCCTGTATGGGAGTTCAGTGCCGGCGATATTCTTCTTTTACTTGGGAGTCCAAAACAGCTTGCGGTTGCAGGACGGTTTTTTGAGGCTGGGAAATGAAAAACAGATGAAATTTATTTATTGTCTAATCCTCTTATTACTTGTACGATCAGGCAATGCGATGTTGTGAGTTTTGTTCATGTTGCTTTTTTAGTTAGCTCATGTAACACATAAGCTGACAGGTAATACAGATTCTATACTATAATGATATATCAATTGCCTAATTATATTATAGCTCATACAATTAGGCAATAATTTAATATGTTATTGCGGAGCTTGAAGCGGTTGTAACCCGAGGCATTTGCTAAAACAAGGGTTCCACTGAACTTGTGGAAAGAAGATAATTGTCAGTGCTGCCTTTCTCACAAGCCATTGCTCCGCTTGCGTCAAACCGCTCGTTATGTGGCAGGAGTTTTCTGCTTTCCATTAACAGTTAATTGGTTATCACTATTTTTATTTGTAATAACCTTTTTTGCTTCTAACTTCCTAAATCCTTTTTCTGCGCCTATTTCATTTAAGCGAGTTAGTTGTTGTTGTGCCATTTTGTGCAAACAAGTGTATCGCGAGGCTTTGTCCATGTCTATTTTTAGCAGTTCTGCGTTAAACGATTCAAGATTTGCTAAAACAACCAATTCGTTAATACTGGCTGTATCACGTATGTTTAGTTCTTTTTTTGCGTATTCTGGATTTGCCTCGCGCCACTGCTTTGCAGTGCAATTCCATAACGCAAGATTTAACATATCGGCTTCGTCAGCATAAGAATACGTTTTTTCACGTTCAATATCAATTTTCGGAATTACAAAATCACGAACAGCATCTGTATGAAAGGTATAATTTACTTTGCTAAGCACTCGTTTTACATTCCATTCACCGAGCATTGGATTGTTTTCGGCTTCCTTAAGCCTCTGATATTCTGTAATCAAATATAGTTTAAACACAGGACTGAGCCACGAGCCAAACTCAAAAGCAATATCTCTATGAGCATATGTTCCACCGTTGCGCCCCGCTTTAGAAATCATGCCTATAGCACTAGTCGCCTCAATCCATTTACGAGGTGTCATATTAAAGCGGTTTGCTCCGGCCTCGTGCAAAAAGGTGTCGAATTCGACACCTTTAAATGTTGGATTGTGTAACATTTCCCAAGTACCAAGAAATTCAATTGTATTGCGGTTGCGCATCCAATTTCTAATATGGTCCTCTCCCTCTTGTCCTTTCACCATATCGGTAAGGCAAATGTAATCATTATTGTTTTCAGTTGT
>WQYY01000024.1 GCA_009780995.1 Desulfuromonadales bacterium | reverse complement strand
CTATTTTGAGGAGACTGATTGGTGTATGGCCATGAAGCGTAGCGGGTTTAAAGTCTTTTTTTACCCGGACGCTAAAATATACCATCTGCAAGGGCAAACAGCTAAAAGAAACATCACCGCTACGAGAATTGAGTATTGGCGGTCGAGATATATTTTTTTCAGGAAAAATTATTCTGTGTTAAAAACTGTCTTGTTATACGTTGGCCTGTTTTTTAAACTGAATTTATCTATTGTTATACAGCTTATACCGGCTCTGTTTATTACCAAAACCAGAAGCAGGTTTAAGGTTAATGTTATATTGTTACTTTGGCATTTGATCTTTTGCCCTGACTCTTGGGGTATTGATAAAGGTATAAGTGCCTGAGCTGCGCTTTTGGAGAAAAAATGACAAAAATTTCGGTTGTCATAATTACTTTAAATGAAGAAAGCTGTATTGAAAGGTGTCTGAAAAGCGTTGCCTGGGCTGATGAGATTATAGTGGTTGATTCCGGTAGCAATGATAAGACAGTAGAGATCGCAAAAAAATATACAGACAAAGTCTTTGATGTTCCCTGGAGAGGTTTTGGGCTGCAAAAGCAAGCTGCTGTTGAGCGTGCTTCATATGACCGGATATTTAGCATAGATTCGGATGAAGTAATGACTGATGAGTTAAAACTGGAGATATGCGATCTTTTGAAAAGAGATGATAATAAAATTGCATACTCTGTCCCACGTCGTACTTTCCTGGGGAATAAAGAGATTAAATATTGCGGCTGGTATCCTGACCGAACAGTAAGATTTTTTGACAGGACTAAAGTTAGTTTTTCAGATGACATGGTACATGAGCGTGTAGTTGTTGCTTCTATTGATACAGGTAAACTTAAAGAACATCTGCTGCATTACTCTTTTAGAAATATAAATTATATGCTTACAAAACTTAACCTTTATACTGATATATCTGCTCAAGAGATGTTTAAAAAAGGAAAAAAAATCTCTTTTTTGCATGTTACATTGCGTCCTCTATGGATGTTTCTCAGAACATATATATTACGTTTAGGCTTTCTTGATGGTTATGAGGGACTAGTAATATCAGTTTCAAATTCAGCGTCAGTTTTTTACAAATATTCAAAACTTAGAGAATTAATAATCAATAAAAAGGATCACCAATGAAAGTAAGTTGTTTTACATTTTTAAGAAATGCCGAAACGCTTGGATATCCTTTTGTAGAATCCATAAAGTCTGCTCTTCCTTTGTGCGATGAGTTCATAGTAAATATAGGCCCTTCTGAGGATAATACCCTAAAGATGGTAAAGGAAATAGATGATCCTAAAATACGTATTATTGAAAACCAGTGGAATGAGAAGATGCTGGTAAAGGGATATGTGTACGGTCAGCAGAAAAGTATTGCTCTGTTTAACTGTACCGGAGACTGGGCATTTTATCTTGAAGGTGATGAGGTTTTACATGAAGATGACCTCCCTAAGATAAGACAGGCAATGGAAAAGCACCTGAATAATGACAAAATTGAAGCGCTTATATTTAATTATGTTCATTTCTATGGCACTCCTGATACTTATGCATGGAGTCCCGGATGGTACAGACGCGCTCCCCGTATAATACGAAATACAATTCGTGCCTTTGCTACGGACGGTTTGTTTTTCGTCGTCCTTGATAAAAATAAAAACGGGCGTTATCCGAGAGCGGCTTTTGCAAAAGCTATTATTTATAATTATGGTTGGGTTCGAAGCGAAAAAAATATGAATGCGAAAATAGAGCAAATGAGTAAATACTGGGGCGGTAATCAGGAAAAAGTAGATTATTCTCAAATAGATCAAAAGATCCTGCACAAATTCAGAGGTATGCATCCGCAAGTAATGTCAGAATGGCTTTTAAATTGTGATAAAGGGCTCTACATTGCAGATCCTGCCCACGTTCTGACAAAACTGGAGAAAAAATGTCGCTTGATGTTGAAACTGGAGAAACTTTTTGGGTTAGAATTAAGTAAAAAGTATTACAAACTTGTGGAGTAGTCGAGAAAAATTATGTCCAAAAAATTATTAAAATCCCCTCCAAAGACAGTTCTTATATGTAGCTTCAGGCGCATAGGTGATGTTTTATTTCCTACGGCAATAGCGAAATCCATTAAAAGTGCATTTCCTGGTACAGAAATTGATTATGTGGTTGCTGAAGACACTAAGAGTATTCTCTCAAAAAATCCTCTGTTAAGAGAAGTCATAGGAGTGCCGAGACAGGCTAAATGGAGAGACATAAAACATCTGTTTAGAAAGTATGATCTGGCAATAGCGGCTTATTCTTCAGACAGAACGGCTATTATGGCAGCCCTTGCCGGTAAAAAAAGTATCGGTTTGATAGAGAAAGGTTTAAAAGGGTTTTGGAAGAGATTTATTCTCAGCCGTGTAGCTTTTAAGGACACTAACATACATGTAGTTTCGTCTATTGGTTCTTTGGCAAAAATTATGGGGATTCCTTTTATTCCTGAAGTTGTTGTTGGTTATGATGACAGGGATTTAGCAGAAGCTACTGAAAAACTACCAGCCTCAGATTTTATTCTTATTCACCCATATAGTGTAATGATGTTTAAATATTGGAAAGCGGAAGGATGGCGCGAGCTGGCTGCTATTATAAGGGAGAGGACACCCTATATTCCTGTTTTTACTGAAACTCCATTTGCAGAAGACAGGGCATATCTTGATGAAATAATTTCTGATGATAAAGAAGCAGTTTTATTTGCCTCTTCCAACTTAAACCAGTTTGCTGCTGCTTTAACCAAGTGTAAAGCCTATATAGGGATTGATACAGCAACAACGCATATGGCAGCAGCCTTGAAAGTACCTACTGTTGCTCTCTTTGGGCCATCTATTACACGGTATTGGGCGCCATGGCCTCAAGGGTGCCAGGAACTTTCCCCATTTGACGCGAATAAAGGGATAGAGCGTAAGGAATATATTACAGTTATACAGAGGGATTGGGATTGTGTTCCGTGTGACAAAATAGATTGTAAAATAACTAAGCGTAATAAGAGGGAATGTATGGAGACAATAACTGCCGAAGAAGTTTTTCAGGAACTCATGTTGCTACTAAAAAATCCTAAAAATATATCTTAACCTTATGGCAATTTGACTTATTATACAAAATATCCAGATTTGATTCGACATAATCGCACTTATATCTATTTTTCACATTATGCCTTATTCCGTATCACTTGTTAAATTGCTATAAAATTCCCATTAGGGAATATCGCTCGGTAGAAAAAAGTACAATTTTTAATCTTGCATTCCGTTAGGAATGCACCCAACGATCAATAAAATATGGCAAACACATTCACACAAATTCATATTCACGCTGTTTTTGCGGTACAAAACCGGATTTCGCTTATTAACAAATCTTGGCAAGAACGATTATACAAATACATTATTTCCATTATTCAAAAACATGGGCATAAGGTTTTATCAATCGGTGGAATGCCCGATCATATTCATATTTTATTTGGTTTTCGTCCCACGCAGTCACTATCAGCACTGATTCAAGAAGTCAAACGAGACAGCTCCGAATGGATAAACAAAGAAAAATTGGCAATGGGACGGTTTTCGTGGCAAGAAGGTTATGGTGCATTTTCATACAGCAAATCACATATTGCACAAGTTGCAAATTATATTGAAAACCAAGAAGAACACCATAAAAAGAAATCTTTTTTAGAAGAATATATAAAAATTTTGAAAGACTTTGATTTGGAATATAACGAGCGATATATTTTTAAGCCGATTGAGGATTAGGACGCATTCCTAACGGAATGCGGGGGTAGCGGTGTATGTAATTTTCTACCGAGCGTATCAATCCTACGGATTGATCTTTTTGTGTTGTTGTGGAGAACACTAACGGCAGCGGGGAAAAATAAATTATAACATTTTGACTTATTATACGAAATATCCAAATTCAACTTGATATAATGCGCACCTCCGTCTATTTTCTTGCATTATACCTCATTCCGCATTGCTTGTTCGATTGCTATAAAAGAATCTCTTGTTAAAAATTATATTTAAGTTATTTTATTTATATGTCATTCCGTGTCCTTATAGTTAAAATGTCAGCTTTAGGTGATATTGTCCATGCCTTGCCGGTGCTGGACTATCTCCATCAAGCTTCCCCAGGAATAGAGGTTGATTGGGTTGTTGAAGAGTCTTTTAGAGAGATACTGGAAGGGAATCCTCTTATTTCACAATCACATATTGTGCGTACTAAAGTCTGGAGAAAACATCTCTTTTCTCTTTCTGTTTGGAATGAAATCTCGGTAGTGAAAACCGCCCTTCAAAATAGAAAATATGATTTTGTCTTTGATATTCAGGGGAATATAAAAAGCGGTGTAGTATCCTGGCTTTCTGATTGTAAAAGGCGGTATGGGTTTGCGAAAGCTGATGTAAGGGAATCGCTTAATACCAGATTTATCAATAACTGTATACCGTTAAGACGGCAGGATTATCATATATCAGACAGAGCCCTGAGAGTTATAAGCGTCCCTTTTGGTAAAG
Organism: Desulfuromonadales bacterium; assembly: GCA_009780995.1. GTDB lineage: Bacteria > Desulfobacterota > Desulfuromonadia > Geobacterales > DSM-12255 > WQYY01. Next base: position 16,310 of record WQYY01000024.1, on the reverse strand, counting down.
ATTATACAGAATTTTCATTGCATACTGATATTTCCACATCTTTGGAAGATGACCTAAATGCTGAAACTTTTATTGCAACGTTATCAGATAGCTTTGTCATTGTCATTCACCATGGAACTACGTGGAAAACAAAATTGTGGTATGAAGAGGGGTGGGTTGAACTTGGTAAAAGATTGCTGAAAAGCTATCCAGATGCTAATATTCTCCTTTCATGGGGTGGCGAAGAAGAACATAAGACTGCTCAGAGTATTGCTGAAGGGATAAAGGGAAATGCGCGTCTTCTTCCTGAGCTTTCACTGAAAGGGCTGACAGCCATATATAAGAAAGTCGATCTGGTAATAGGCGGAGATACCGGGCCGCTGCATATTGCTGCTGCTGTGGGTACGCCAACAGTATCACTTTATCGGGCAACGGATGGAAAAAGAAATGGCCCGCGCGGGGATTTGGCAAGAATTGTACAGTCACCTCTACCGTGTACAAAATGCCTTAACAAAGAGTGTAAGCGCGATTCAGAGTGCAAAGAGAGTATAACAGTTGATATGATGCAGCAGGCATGTGATGAGCTGCTGGCTTTTAACGGAGATAGCAGTGATAAAACCAATTGACCTTTCAAAAGTTTCGACCTATCCGATTTCACAACGTAATAATAAAGTGGTTATGTCTAAAGACCGTGCCGGAGCTGTTTCAGCAGGTATGACAGTTGCGGATCTGATAGAAGCTATGCCGAAACAACTGGGGGCCGAAGCGCTTGTAAAAGTTATTGACGCAGTTGTTAAGGCCAGAGCTAAGGGGAAGCCTGTAATTATTGCCATGGGCGCCCATGTAATAAAATGCGGCCTTCAGCCGGTTTTAAAAAGCCTTATTGAAGCCGGGGCTGTTACAGCTTTTGCGCTTAACGGCGCCGGTTCTGTTCATGATTATGAAATCTCCCTTATAGATGAAACGAGCGAGGATGTCGGAGCAGTATTGCACTGTGGTACATTCGGTATGGCTGAAGAGACAGGAAGGGATATTAACAGGGCGCTTAAAGAGGGTGTGGCGAAAGGGCTGGGATATGGACAGTCTGTAGGCCGTTATATCCTTAAGAAGAACAATCCTTATAAAGAGGATAGTCTCATTGCTGTATGTACGGAGAAGGATATTCCTGTAACAGTACATTCGGCCATTGGTACAGATATTATCCATCAGCACCCTGAGGCTGACGGTGCTGTTATCGGCGAAGCAACATTTACTGATTTCAAAATATTTGCATCTCTGATAAGCCAACTGGGAGATGGTGGAGTTTATCTGAACATAGGGAGCGCGGTACTACTGCCTGAAGTCTTTCTGAAGGCTCTTTCAATAGCCCAGAATCTGGGTTATCATGTAGATAACTTTACCACTGCCAACTTTGATATGCAGCAGCATTACCGGCCTTTGCAAAATGTTGTAAAACGCCCTACCGCAGGGGATAGTCACGGATATACAATAACCGGTCATCATGAAATAATGATACCACTTCTGGCCGCTGGCATTCTTGACAAAATGAAAGGTGTATAAAGGTTTTATGAAAACAGGTATGAAGCAAAAGGATATAGAGACGTTTTTTAACAATGTTAAGGCTGTAAATGCCCTTGTAATCGGCGACTTGATGATTGACGAATATCTATGGGGAAAAACTGAGCGAATCTCGCCGGAAGCTCCTGTGCAGGTGGTTGATATTATTGATGAAGACCTTCGTTTGGGTGGTGCAGGGAATGTAGTTAATAACCTTGTTGCCATTGGTTGTCAGGTTTCGGTATGCAGCGTTGTAGGTGATGACGAAAATAGCGAAAGGCTCTATAAAAGGTTTGAGTCTCTTGGAGTAGGAACAGAGACTCTGTTAAAAGATAAAAACAGAAGAACCGGTAAAAAAACCAGAGTTATTGCTGCTAATCAGCAAATAATAAGGATTGACAGAGAATCAAGGGAGGATATCGAAAAAGAGTTTGAAGATAAAATCATAAAGTTTATTGAAAAAAACGGCGGTTTGTTTCAGGTCTTTATTGTTTCAGATTATGCAAAAGGAGTGCTGACAAAGAGGCTTCTTTCGGGTTTGATAGTTCTTGGGGCAAAAATGAGTATTCCAATAGTTGTTGATCCCAAGGGAGATGATTATTCAAAGTATTTAGGAGTGACCATTATAACTCCTAACCGTAAAGAAGCGGAGCAGGCTTCTAAAATAAAAATTTCTGACGAAGCTTCTCTGAAAAACGCCGCAGTCAAACTGCTTGAGGATCTTAAGCTGTCAGCTTTGCTTATAACACGAAGTGAAGCTGGAATGTCTCTTTTTAAACCGTTAAAGAATGGTAATTTGCCGGTTTCGCCAAATATTGAGCATATTCATATTCCTACAGTAGCCCGCGAGGTGTATGATGTTACAGGGGCAGGGGATACAGTTCTCACACTCCTTAGTCTTGGCCTTGCAACGGGCCTTTCCATGAAAGATGCAGCATGGATAGCTAATATTGCGGCAGGTATAGCGGTAGGGAAAGTCGGTACATCTATAATTACCCCTGAAGAGATTATGGCGGAAATTTACCATGAGCATAGGGATAGCATAAGTAAAATAAAGAGCCTGGAATCTGTTAAAGCTCTTACTGATAATGAGAAGAAACAGGGTAAACGGGTTGTCTTTACAAACGGCTGTTTTGATCTGCTCCATGTAGGTCATGTGAAATATCTGCAAAAAGCCAGATCGTACGGTGATCTGCTGGTACTTGGACTTAACAGTGATGCTTCGGTTCGTCGGCTTAAAGGGGCGAAACGGCCTTTAATAAGAGAAGAAGAACGGGCAGATATATTGGCGGCTCTTGACTGTATAGATTATGTTGTGATTTTTGATGAAGATACTCCGCTTAAGCTAATAGAAGCTATAAAGCCCACAGTGCTTGTTAAAGGTGGAGATTACACTCTTGATGGCGTAGTAGGAAGGGATATAGTTGAGTCATACGGCGGCTCGGTAGCTCTGGTTGAATTTGTTGACGGTAAATCTACGACAAATATCATTGAGAAGATACTGAAAGAGTACTCAGAGTAAGTAAAAACCTATAAACCCAAGCTACGCCTTACTTCATAGGTTTTAGTATGCTTAATGGTACAGGATTTTGGATTATAGACACCACCCCGCCCTTCGGGTACCCCTCCGCGGCGGGGAATGTAGGGGCGCACAGTGTGCGCCCGATAACACTGGCGATCAATGATTGCCCCTACAGGTGTTGAGTGACTTGCTCCTCGGGGCGCCTTGCCTATGAGCTAAAATCCTGTGTCATTAGGTGATTCGTAGGGGCGGCCATTGGCCGTCCGGCTTTTCGGAATGCCCACTGGGCATTCCCTACGGAATTATTTCAAGGCTAAACAGTTATAAGAAGGAGCTAAAGTGAAAAAAGCGCTCATTACCGGTATAACAGGACAGGATGGTTCATATCTTTCAGAACTCCTTTTAAAAAAAGGATATGAAGTTCATGGAATGATAAGAAGATCCTCTTCTTTTAATACTGGCCGAATAGATCATCTATACCAGGATCCCCACGAGTCAGACGTGCGCCTTTTTCTCCATTACGGTGATTTGAATGATGCCAGTTCTATAAATAGCCTTTTAAACAGTATCGCCCCTGATGAAATCTATAATTTAGGTGCACAGAGTCATGTTAGGGTCTCTTTTGAGATTCCTGAATATACAGGAGAAATAGATGCCATAGGAAGCGTGCGGATTCTGGAGGGGATACGGGAAACAGGGCTTGATGCAAAATTCTACCAGGCATCATCTTCAGAGCTTTTCGGAAAAGTTGCTGAGACTCCTCAGAAAGAGACGACACCATTTTATCCCCGATCCCCTTATGGCTGCGCTAAGGCGTACGCGTTTTATATTACCCGGAATTACAGAGAGAGTTACGGTATGTTCGCCTGTAACGGCATACTCTTTAATCATGAATCTCCAAGACGCGGAGAAACTTTCGTAACAAGAAAAATAACAAGAGCCGCTGCCCGCATAAAATTGGGACTTCAGGAGTGCCTCTACTTAGGCAATCTTGATGCCAGGCGTGATTGGGGTTTTGCAGGGGATTATGTAGAAGCCATGTGGCTCATGCTTCAGCAGGACAAACCTGACGATTTTGTAATAGCGACAGGTGAAACCTGGTCTGTACGCTCTTTTGCCGAACGGGTCTTTAAGCGACTTGGCATGTCTGTTACATGGCAGGGAAAAGGGAGCGATGAAAAAGGTATTGATTCTCTTACCGGTAAAACCATTATAAAGATAGACTCACGTTATTTCCGGCCGGCAGAAGTTGATCTCCTCATTGGTGACGCGAGTAAAGCTAAAAGAGAACTTGGCTGGAGTCCCAAAATAAGCTTCAATGAGTTAGCTGATATGATGACAGACGCTGATCTTATCCTTGCTGAAAGAGAGAAGCACGTTAATGGATAGAAGATCAAAGATTTTTGTTGCTGGTGCTGATGGTCTTGTCGGATCAGCTCTGGTTCGTAGGCTGAATAAAGGGAATTATGAAAATATTATTACTCCCGGAATCGAAGATATTGATCTCACTTGTCAGCATAAGGTAGAAGAGTTCTTTAAAGCGGAGAGGCCTGATTATCTGTTTCTTGCTGCGGCAAAGGTTGGTGGTATTCACGCCAATAACAGTTATCCGGCGGAGTTTATATACGAAAACATCATGATTCAGAGTAACGTCATTCACGCTGCATGGAAACAGGGCGTGAAACGTCTGCTGTTTCTTGGTTCTTCATGTATTTACCCACGTTTGGCTCCCCAGCCAATAAAAGAAGAATACCTGTTAACAGGCCTTCTTGAGCCTACAAATGAGCCGTATGCTTTGGCGAAAATATCTGGAATTAAGATGTGTGAGTCTTACAATCGTCAATATGGCACAAAATTTATCGCTGTAATGCCTACAAATCTTTATGGTCCCGGAGATAACTTTCATCCGGAGAACAGCCATGTACTCCCCGGCCTTATAAGGCGTTTCCATCAGGCAAAGGCAGAGTCTGCACCTGAAGTTGTTGTTTGGGGCAGTGGAACTCCCAGGAGAGAATTTCTTTATGTTGATGATATGGCAGATGGTTGTATCTTTCTTATGGAGCTTCCTGACACTGTTATCGCCGAAAAACTTCTTCAATATCCCAAGCCTCTGTTTCTTAACCTTGGAACAGGTCTGGATTTAACCATAGGAGAACTTGCCTATATGGTTAAAGATGCAATAGGTTACAGTGGAGAGATAAGGTTTGACCTTACAAAGCCTGACGGTACACCGCAAAAGCTTTTAGATGTCTCAAAAATCAACGCTCTTGGCTGGAGGGCTAAAACAGGATTAAGGAACGGCATAAAAGAAACATATCAATTCTTCCTTGAAAACCTGTAATTTGTAGGGGACGCACACTGGGCGTCCCGTGTTTTATTGCCCATAGGGCATTTATATCAATAGAAAAATTGCATATAATCAACAAATAGCCCGTAGGGCTTTAACGGTTAATGTCCTACGGACAAAAAATACATATATTTCTTTTTCTATTGATATTCAACGCCGATGGCGTATATCATCTAAAAACATGTGAAGCCAGATTTAATCCAGGTTTACAGATTTTCGCCAAAGTTATACAGGAGACAATGTAGTGAAAAAAATACTAATAACCGGCGCTGCTGGATTCATAGGCTATCATATTGCCGGTGTTCTCGCCAAAAAAGGAAAAGAAGTTGTAGGCATTGATAACCTAAACAGCTATTACGATGTTAAGCTTAAGCTGGACAGGGTTAAGAATCTGGAGCAGTTTGAAAACTTCAGATTTATTAAAGCTTCAATTGACGATAGAGCAGAAATGTCAAAACTCTTCTCAGAAGAAGGTTTTGACGCTGTTGTAAATCTGGCGGCCCAACCTGGAGTGAGATACTCTATTGAAAATCCATATGTGTATATAGAAAGCAACATAACAGGGTTTCTTAACGTACTGGAAGGATGCAGACAGACAAAAGTTAAACATCTTGTATATGCTTCATCAAGTTCGGTTTATGGCGCAAACAGAAAAATTCCTTATTCTATCCATGATAATGTAGACCATCCGATATCTCTTTATGCAGCTACAAAAAAGTCCGGTGAGTTAATGGCACATGCGTACTCGGCCCTTTATAAGTTTCCTGTAACCGGCCTTCGTTTCTTCACGGTTTACGGCCCGTGGGGATGGCCTGATATGGCTTTGTTTATCTTTACAAAAGCCATTTTAGAGGAGAAACCGATAAATATCTTTAATAACGGTGAGATGTTAAGGGATTTTACCTTTGTTGATGATATTGCCAAAATGACTGCTGCAGTGTTAGATAAACCCGCTTCTCCTGACAGCCGGTGGAATGGATCCAGCCCTGACCCCGCTACTAGCTTTGCTCCTTACAGGCTTTATAATATAGGGAATCATCAGCCTGTAAACCTGAATATTTTTATTGAGACTTTAGAAGAGTGCCTGGGCAAAAAAGCTATAAAGAATTATCTCCCATTACAGCCCGGAGATGTATATGAAACTTATGCCGATATTAGTGAACTTACTGCGGATTTTGGTTTTAAGCCTGCGACTGAATTGAAAGAGGGAGTAAGGAAATTTGTAGAATGGTACCGAGAGTACTATAAGTAGTGTGGAGTGTGAAGAGTGGAGTGTAAAATTAACCCCATACTGCTTATTGAACGCCTCGTAAGCTGTTCCTCAGAGTGCATTGTATATTCCTCAAAATCTTGTGTCATTAGGCTTCTAAGAAAACAATAGATTTTACAAATATAATAGAAATGAACATCAGTCACATCAACACATTCAGAGCCTTCAGAAGTACAGACTACACCTTGTATCTTACAGGTAGAGCCTTATCGCAATTCGGCTCAGTTATGCAGCAAACGGCTGTTATATGGGTTATTTATACTATTACCCGGTCTCCCTTTATGTTGGGTGTTACTATATTTGCCGAGCAATTCCCGGCATTTTTATTATCTATTTTCGGAGGCGTTGCCGCCGATAGATACAGCCGTTATAAAATTGTCAACATTACTCAAACTGCTGCCATGACTCAAGCAGTGCTGCTTGCTGTTCTAATTCTTACGCATCATTATGTTGTATGGGAAATATTAACGCTTAGCGTAATACTTGGTATCATCAACGCTTTTGACATTCCTGCAAGACAAATAATGATTCAGGAAGTGTTGCATAGTAAGGCAGATCTACCAAGCGCCCTTTCATTAAGCGCTTCAACTGCCAGCCTTGCACAATTGCTTGCGCCGGCATTTTCTGGGATCATTCTTGAAAGATTTGGAGCGGGTGTCTGCTTTCTCCTTAATGCAGCTAGTTTTGGTGCTGTTATAGTTGCGCTTGCCTTTATGAAGCAGCCTAAAACCATCAAACCTCAACGTTCTGATAAAAAAGTATTTACGGAACTTGCCGAAGGATTTATTTACATATGGAAAACGCCGGCTATCGGCATTATTATTCTGATGCTTGCCATAATGGGTATGTTTGTATTGCCATACAATACGCTGGTGCCTGTCTTTGCGAAAATTGTTTTTAAAGGTAATGCCACTACTTTTGGTTACATTACCAGTTTTATCGGGTCCGGGGCTGTTGCGGGTACCATTGTATTGGCTTCGTTAAAGAAAAGTGCTTCGCTTCGAAGAGTATTATTAAGCTGCAGTGTTATATTAGGTATTGCGCTGATTGTTTTTTCACAAATACGAATTTTCCCGATAGCTATGATAATTGCTGTGTTTATCGGCTTTGGCGCGGTGGCACAGTTTACCTCCAGTAATATTATCGTACAATCGGAATCTGATCCTGGCATGAGAGGCAAGGTTGTCAGTATTTTAATTATGGCAATGTTTGGCACATTGCCTTTGGGAAGTGTTATAGTCGGCGCAGTTTCGGAAAAAATAGGCGCGCCGGATACGATACTTTTTCAGGGTATTCTGGGGTTGATTATCGTTTTGGTGTTTTATTGTCTTATGAAGAGGAGCGAACTTAAAAAAAGATGACATTGGCTTTTGTCTATATTGTAAATAGTGTGGAGTGTGAAGAGTGGAGTGTGGAGTTAAAACATGTAAGTTCAGGATACACCTGACTTAACACAGTATAGTGTGGGTAGAGCGCGAGCGAAACCCACCGATAAGATATGCAATCGAAAGGGATATTAAAATGGAACAGATAAAAAACGAGGCTCTCTTGGTAATGGATATGCAAACTGCGATTTTAAGCAGGTTTCCGCAAGAAACAGCAACAACTGTTATTGCAAATATAAATAAGGCCATTGCCAATGCGCATAGGAAAGGTATCCTCGTAATTTATGTAGTTGTAGGTTTCAGAGCAGGCGCACCGGAAGTCAGCGACAACAACAAAGGATTTTCCGCCGGAGGGTTTAAAGGGACATTAACACCAGAGTTGGCAAAACAATTTGTGCAGATTTGCCCTGAAGTTACGCATAGAGAAGATGATATTGTGGTCACCAAACGCCGCGTAAGCGCTTTTACAGGCAGTGATTTTGAAGTGGTATTGAGAGCGCAAAACATTCAGCATATAATACTTACCGGCGTCTCTACCAGCGGCGTAGTACTCTCCACATTACGTGAAGCTGCTGATAAAGATTTTCAAATAACTGTACTTGCTGATTGTTGTCTTGACAGAGATGAAGAAGTACATAGTGTACTGACTACTAAAATTTTCCCTAATCAGGCAGAAATATTAACGGTAGAAGAGTGGATTAAATAGATTTAGGCTTCTATGCCATAGCAGGATTGCCTAATCGTACTTGTTATTGTAGAATTAGGCAATTATGTCTTAACCGTCTTCTTCGTGGCATAATTTCTACCAGATCAGGTAATACCTGAGTTTATAGAAATTATGTATTGTACAAACGCAGAAGTTACACATTGCACAATTGTACTAAAACAAATACAATCAGGCAATAATTGGTATGCCATACTGCACTACCATTTGTTAGGAAACAAGGGGCAGCAGGAAGCCGGACGACCGGGGACGGTCACTATAAAATTGCAAGGCGTATAATGTCGGGACGCCCAGTGTGCGTCCCCTACATGCTTTTCAAGCCGCCTTGCATTCTGTTTCTGTATCCGATATTCTTCCACCTACCACTCTAACCTTATTCCAAAACTCTTTCAGCTCAGGACTATCCGGAAATATAGCTGCCATGGTATCTTTCAGTATTACTACCTTTTTCATAAGTTCCGGTTTATCAGCCATAATACTTGATACAGTCTCTTTTACACAGAAGTCTTCTGCTTCGCCAGCTATATATATGGCGTCATAACCTGATATAAGTCTATAAAAGCTTTCGGCTTTATTTTTATCTCTTTCCCGGTCTAAAGATACTTCAGGCCGTACTGCCGAGAACATTTCTGTACTTTGGCTTTCTTCACCTTTTGTATATAGAATGAACTCTCTTCCTGTTGCAATATGCCATCTTTGAAGGGCGTTATAAAGAGTATCGCAGATGCCCCAGCCAGAAGTGGCATAAAGGCAATGTGGCGGCCAGATAATATGCTTTTTGCCTCTCTTTTCAAGCTCTTGCAGATATATTGCTGCATCTGTTTTGTTATAAACAGGTTTCCATATCCCTGTTGACAGTTCATCATAAGAAATGCTTTTGAATGGAGCGGGATTCTGGCCGTTTTTATCCTGCCAGTAACAGGGGGAGGCAATATGTACAGGATGATGAGTATCAAGGGTAATGACGATTTTGTCAAAGAGAGGTTTTGAATCAATAAGTTTTACGAGCCTCTCCATATCAGCTTCCGCGCCTTTTACGGGGAGAGTTCCTGTGGGTAATACAAAGTCGTTTTGAGGGTCTATAATAAGGAGTAAGCTCTTTTTCAAATTTTCACTCTCAGAAATTACACTTGCCACAACACTTCCCCAAAACTAAAAGCTTCTTACTTAATAGCAGAACCGCAGTACTCACAGTTACCCGGCACACCTTTCGGCTTTGTGCCTGAAGCGCCGCACCCGGGGCAAGTGAACGTTTCCAATTCCGGCTGTGTCGCTGAGTAGTTCCCGTTAAGCTCCAATGTTGCTGCATCTTTGTTAGTGAGATCAGTCTGTTCAGTCGTTATTGTTGGTTTAGCTTGGCTATTCTGATTATTAGGATTTTCTTTATTGCCGGACTTCAAGGTTTTAAAGAGGATACTAACTATAAAGTATCCTATTCCAAAGGCAACAATAAGAAGAAAAAAAGCTACGCTGCTATTTATGTTATCCATCTTTTTCTCCGTCGTAAGGTACGAGATTCACATTATTACATTCAGAACATGTTCCGTTTATAAAGGTGTATTGTGCATGGCACGCTGGGCAGTAAGAGAGAACGCCTGCTTCCGGTTCTGGCGGAGCAAGCAGTTTGTTGATATCAATTCCTCTTTTTTCTATAAAAGCTGTGATCTCTTTTTTCATACTTTCATAGTGCCAGATAACAGAATCAGAATTACTTGTGATGTTTTTATTGAAATCCAGGAGAGTTTTTTTTGCGAACTCCTCAGCTTTTTCGGCAGGAAGCAGGACAAACGCTATGGCAACAGGATGAAATGAGCATAGGTAATGTAATGACAGATAATCTCTGCCTCTCACTGTCATTGGAGGGCAGAGTCCCATCTTTATTATATCTGTTATACGCTCCCCTTTAAATTCCGGATAAACATTTGAGTGACTGTAGTAGTAAAAACCTATAACTACAAAGTTAAATATAATGATGAACAAAGCGGATATTATGAGTGATATTACGCCGAATACATATACTATTATTGGCGCTATGATAAACATTATTATAAAATGTATGTTGCAGAGCCATGTTAAAGTTTTCGTTTTTATGTTAAATTCAGTAAGATTTTTATCCAGTGTGTCTATATCAAATAGAGAATCAGTATAGTTTTGTATATCTTTTTCTCTTTTATTACTTCTCCATAGTTCACTTAATATTTCTACAAGTTTCAGAGCATGCTTTTCAGAGCTAGATTTATAAAATTCTGTCTCATTTATATATACAATTTTACCAATATTACTTATGGAAGATATATTATCATAACTGATAATGGTGGCAGCTTTAGAACTCTTTCTAGGGTTTCCTTCAATTGTTCTGTTTGCGATACCTTCCTGTGATATTGAGATAGAAGGAATTGTTCCTATAAAGGCCTTTCCCAAAAGAGGGAAAGGCCATGCAAAAGCAAAAGCTCCGTTGGAGTTCCCCAAAAGCCAGGCAGAAGATTTAATTTTCCAGCCTGAACCTTTAATAAATGCAATGCTGTTTCTGGGGAGCCAGAAACAGCATTCAATAAGGTATATAATAACTAAGATTAAGTATAAAAACTGGGTATCAGTCATTCTTCCCCTTGTTTTCTCTCTCCGCTCTTTTTTATTTCTTACTGTTTTTTACGACCGAAAAGCTTGGCAAAGAATCCTTTAATTGCTGCGCCTACGGCAACAACTGCGACTATAAGAAGTTTCCAGAGTTTGGCAAGGCCCACAAGAAGGCCTGAAAACAGCCCGCTTTTAATTGCTGCTGCGGCCAGCCCGCCTGTAATCAAAGCGGCAAGGCCGTATTTAGCTACTTTATCACCTTTTACAAATTCAGAATATTTCTGTCCTTGATTGAAGGTGAAACCTTGCATCAGTTCATTGAATTTTGGGAGTACCTGGTTAAATTCCTTCGGTTCTGCTACGAGAATTACATTCATAACCCCTTTACGTCCAAGATATTTGGTCCTGAAGTTTATTGATTCTCCTCCTTCGTTATTAACAATTCTTATTGCCCATTCAAGGTTATGCGTTGTCGGATTATAACGAGGTGGAATTTCCCAGCCGGTAATTTGTAGTGTATGGTACCCTTTTTTTGCTCTTTCTTGGTTTTCTTCTTCCTGCCCTTTTTTTAGCTGTTCAAGGATTTTATCTGCGTCAAGGCTGTCCTTTTCATCGTCTTTGACATATCCTACGTCATCAAAAGTAAATACTGCAAAATAATCCAGGTCTTTAGTAGCTATAAGTCCGAGTTCATCGCCGCTTGGAATATTATGGAATGCTTCAAGAACACGCCTTGTGTCGTTTCCATCAGCGAACATATAATTTTCGCCGAATTTTAATTGAGCATAATCACCAATTGAAGCAGTTGCCGGCCCTTTTTGCCAGTTTACAGAAGGCAGGCTGATATCTTCCGCAGCCAGAACATTACAGGTAAAGGTTAAAGTCATCATCATTACAAGTAGCAGAATACGTTTCATAAAAGCTCCGTTTATAGTTATTTCCGGCTGTTATCCAACCAGGTCTTTCTTTGTAAATATTGATTTTAGCCAGTAACCTTCTTTTTCAATGTTTTCACGGCCACCTTCTTCACGGTCTACAAGGGCAACAATACCCAGAACTTCAAGCCCTTCCTCTTTGGCCCTGTTTACAGCTTTCATTGATGATCCGCCTGTTGTTACAACATCTTCAACAATTATTACCTTTGTTCCCGGCGGAAGATTTTTTCTCCCTTCGAGCCATTGCCCGGTTCCGTGCCCTTTGGGTTCTTTTCTTATTATAAAAGCGTGCAAAGGCTGACCTGCAAGCTTTGCAGCGATTGACGTAGCTGTCGCAATAGGGTCCGCTCCGAGGGTAATTCCTCCCACAGCTTGAACTCCAGGCACTTCTTTGATTGCTTCATAAAACAATTTCCCAACCAAAAGGCCCCCTTCTGCATGAAGCGTAGTCTGTTTCCCGTCAAAATAAAAATCGCTCTGCCTTCCTGAAGCCAGGGTTACAAGGCGCTTTTCATAGGATAATTCCACTATTATTTGCTTAAGTTTTTCTTTTTCTGTCATTGCTCCTCCTTATTAAATAAGTCCATTTGTGGATCAACTCCCATATTAGGGAAGTGTATTGGGTAATCTCCTGTAAAACACGCTGTACAGTAGCTGTCGTACTCAGTTCCGACAGATTTCATGAGGCCAAGATGTGACAGGTATCCGAGGGAATCCGCCGTTATATATTTTTTTACCTCTTCTACTGAATGTGACGCTGAAATAAGCTCTTTTCTGTTTGGAGTATCAATGCCGTAATAACAGGGGCAGTTTGTAGGTGGCGATGATATACGTACATGCACCTCTTTTGCTCCAGCGTGCCTGAGCATCTTTACTATTTTGCGGGATGTTGTCCCACGCACAATTGAGTCGTCTATTACAACTACCCGCTTCCCTTCCAGCACCTCCCTTATTGGGTTAAGTTTTATTTTTACACCAAAATGACGGATGGATTGCTGTGGTTCTATAAACGTCCGACCGATATAGTGGTTTCTTATAAGTCCCAGCTCAAAGGGTAATCCGGCTTCTTCAGCATATCCCATAGCTGCCGGCACGCCTGAATCAGGCACTGCTATCACTATATCAGCTTCTACGTTATGCTCTCTGGCCAGTTGTCTTCCCATTTCTTTTCTTACCATATAGACATTTTTTCCGAATATGTATGAGTCAGGTCTGGCAAAGTATACAAACTCAAATATACATGGCGTAGGGTCTGCTTTTTTCCAGGGCATCATGCTTTTAAGGCCATCTTTATCAATAACAATCATTTCGCCAGGCTCTAATTCCCGGATATACTCGGCTTCGATAAGATCAAGAGCGCAGCTTTCCGATGCCACAACATATGACGCCCCGAGCTTTCCGATACATAATGGACGGAAGCCGCGAGGATCACGTATTGCCACCATTCTGGTTTCTGTAAGGAAAAGTAGTGAGTAGGCCCCTTCAATTTGGTCAAGAGCGGCTATTATCCGTTCTACCAGAGAATCACGCCTTGATGTCGCCAATAAGTGAACAATAATTTCAGTATCCATGGATGACTGGAAAATAGAGCCGTATGCTTCCAGTTCGGCACGGATAATCTGAGCATTAACTATGTTACCGTTATGCGCCACAGCTATTGAACCTCTGGAATAGTCTACCTGTAAAGGCTGTGTATTTTCGATTACAGATTTTCCTGTTGTTGAGTATCTTACATGCCCTATTGCCGCTCTTCCCGGAAGCTCCTTAAAGATTTCATGGTTTCCGAAAACATCCGCTACTAACCCCATTGATCTGTGTCCGTGAAGCGCATAACCATCTGAGGAGACAATGCCGCAAGCTTCCTGCCCTCTATGTTGCAATGCATAAAGTCCAAGATATGTAAGATTTGACGCTTCAGGATGGTTAAATATTCCAAAAATGCCACATTCTTCTTGGGGGCGGGAGAGAATCATGTTTTATACTCCTTAGTTGTGTATGACGCAGGCTTTTGGCCATATGCTGTGTTGCGGTCGTTGTATGTCGTTTGCGTAGGGGCGGCAACCTGCCGCCCGTCGTTTCATTGATTACGATCGTGGGCGGCAGATTGCCGCCCCTACATTACAAAAGATTGCTCTTTACAAAATTTGCCGCATTTCTATAAAGAATCAATCCGTCTCCCTCTTCAGGGAGGTTTTCTCTTGTCCATCTCGGATGCTGGGTGTAATGAACAAAGGCCTCAGGATGGGGCATTAAACCCATAAGCCTGCCTGTCTGGTCACACAGACCTGCTATTGAATTTTGAGAGCCGTTTGGATTGGCAGGAAAATCCGTAGCAGGGGCTATATACTTTTCATCAGAGTACTTTAAAGGGACAAGATGTTCAGATTCTATTCTGTTAATGGTTTCTTGAGAGTCGCACAAAAATTTCCCTTCTCCATGCCGTACAGGAAGGTATATTCCCTGTTCAATCCCTTTTGTGAATATTGACGGAGATAGAGGGTCTGCTTTCAGGTAGCACCATCTATCCTGAAAACGCCCTGATTCATTATGTGTTAGGGTTACTTTTTGTGAAAAATAATCATTGTCAAAACCTGGAAGCATTCCCATCTTTACCATAAGCTGGAAACCGTTACATACTCCCAATATCAGCTTTCCGGCTTCAATGAATCTTTGAAGCTGTTCCACCAGCTTTTCATCTGTTTCTGCAACAGTAGCGTGTTGAAGGCGGTTTGCTTGTGCCTTTGCACTGCCAAGGTCATCTCCGTCAAGGAATCCGCCGGTAAGATTAAGGAAATGAAAATCATCTAAGCGTATTTCGTTTGAGAGTATATCGGCAATGTGAGCAATTACGGCTTCATCAAAGCCGGCAATTCTGCAAGCGTGAGCTGCTTCCATTTCGCAGTTTGTTCCGTTGCCGGTTATTATGATAGCACGGGTGGTTTTTTGCATTGTTACTCCATTAGATGACTTCGGCTTTTGGTCATATGCGGCGTTGCAGCCGTCATGTTTTGTTCGGCGTAGGGGCCGTTGGTAAACGGCCCGATGATAAAAATATTCAATATGGGCGGATTGCCATCCGCCCCTACGAGCATTCCGAAGAATCGGACTGTCAATGGCCGTCTCTACGTATTTTATTCCGAGCAACCGATAGCGGTTACCCCCTGCATATTAAACATACAATTCTTACCTAATCCTCTTACTGTTCAGACAATTAGGCAACCTTATAAAATTATAAAATTTTTTCTGTAAAAAATGCCAGCCCAGATATTACCTGAGCTAACAGAAATAGCAATAGCAAAAGTATCAAAACAAGCAATTGCCTAATAGTATAAATAGAAGTACAATTAGGCAAGAAATTAGAGCTCTTTCAAAGTTTTCTGCCATGCCTCTTTCAACTCCGCCAAACCGGCATTTACCACTGCGTTCCCCGCTATTCCTTTAATAGCAAGGGCAGGCTTTTCTGTTACAACACCTATCTTAGCAAAATTGTTATTTTTCATACAATCTTCAAATTTAGCCTCATTTTTTGGGAATACCGTTACTAATAGGCGTGATGCGGATTCGGAGAACAGAAGGGCAATGTCATTCTTCCTGGCGCTGTCGCTGCTCCATAAGACCTTAGAAAGATCAATTTCCATTCCATATCCACCTGCAAAGGCACTTTCTGCCGCTGCTATTGCAAGACCTCCGTCTGAAAGATCATGGCAGGACGCTATAAGCTTTTCTGTTACGGCTTTGTGATAAGCTTTATACATTTCATAGGCTTTTTTGCTGTTTACTTTTGGAACGCTGTTCCCTGTAAAGCCTTTCAGTTCGAGATATTCTGAACCACCAAGCTCGTCTTTTGTTTCGCCAAGGAGATATACGCTGTCTCCTGCTCTCTTAACATCCATTGTTACTGCAAGACGGGCATCTTCAATTTTTCCTATAACTGAAAAGAGAAGAGTAGGGGGAATGGAGATTTTTGTTGTCCCGTCATAAAAGTCGTTCTTCATGGAGTCCTTCCCTGATATG
>WQYY01000023.1 GCA_009780995.1 Desulfuromonadales bacterium | reverse complement strand
TCAAATCTTCAAAAGTAGCATATGCCTGATAAAACTCCATCATCGTAAATTCAGGATTATGGCGAACAGAAATCCCCTCATTTCTAAAATTACGGTTAATCTCAAACACTCTATCGAAACCTCCGACAACCAAACGCTTAAGATAAAGCTCCGGAGCAATTCTCAGATAGAGAGGCATATCTAAAGTATTGTGGTATGTAACAAAAGGGCGAGCAGTAGCCCCACCCGGAATAGGCTGCATCATCGGAGTTTCGACTTCAAGAAAATCACGGCTTATCATAAAAGACCTTATCAAGCTGATTATCTTTGATCTTTTTAAGAAAATCTCCCTTACTTCAGGATTTACAATAAGATCAAGGTAACGCTGACGATAGCGTGTCTCTACATCTGTAAGACCATGGAATTTTTCAGGAAGAGGAAGAAGAGATTTAGTAAGTATCCGGATTTCAGTAATATGAAGGGAGAGTTCACCGGTTTTTGTACGGAAAGGCCACCCTTCAGCACCGATAATATCCCCGATATCAAAAGATTCAAAATTATCAAACTGTTCCTCACCCACAGAATCCTTTTTTACGTAAAGCTGAATTCTACCTTTTCTGTCCTGGAGTTGGACAAAGGCAGCTTTCCCAAAAGAACGCCTGGCAATAATACGCCCTGCAACAGTGAAAACCGCGCTCTTTTCAAGAATTTCTTCAACATTGCCGAATTTCGTGAAAACATCTTCAGAAGTATGCAATGCTTTAAAATCATTAGGATATGGATTTATACCGGCTTCCCAAAGAGAATCTACCTTTCGTCTCCTTTGAAGAAGTAACTCACTCAGCTCTTCCACAACATTCCTTTCATATATATAAACTATTCAACCGGTTAAAAACCATATAACTTCAAAATAACCGAGTGTTAATATCTTACATTATACCTGAAGTCAACAATATTAAACGTTCTGAAACAAACCTTTCCATGTTACGTCCCCAGCATCTTTTGAGGGAAAAGAATATATTTTTGTGCCCCATCACCAAGGCCACCTTGTCCATAGCTGTTATCACCCCAGAAATACCAGTGGCCACTACTGTCCTGCGCTACAGATGAATAACCAAATCCCCTGATATATACAATTTTACTCGTATCACCTAGGTACTTTCCTGACGTTCCTGTAGTATCCAAAACCTCTACAGCGTAAGCCACATTGTTAGCTTGTACATCGGTGGCGCCTCCATACTGCTTATTGACTCCAATCTGCCCATACAGATTGTATCCCCATGCCCAAACATGCCCGGTATTATCAAGAGCAAGAACATGGGAAAGCCCAGCGGAAATCGCTACTATACCTGTAAGAGGTACAAATCCACCATTTCCATCACTTTTAAGTACCTGCATAGGCGTTGGTCTCACATAAGGTATATTATTATTAGTACAAAGATTTGAATAGTCTTGAGTACAATCATCAAGATTGTTATTCCCTAATTCGCCAAAGAAATCATCCCCCCATGCCCAGACGGTACTATCTGACGCAAGGGCATAGCTTGAAGAGCCCCCTGCGGATATGACGGTAATAACCGGCGACGGCGTAACTACAGTCTCTGTCCCTGTAACAGTATCTACAGAAATATAATTAGTCACTGGCATAGGATTTACATTAGAAATAATGGCATATTGACCACTGGTATCTTGTCCAAGCTGACCTCTTGAATTATATCCCCATGCAAGAACATTTCCGCCATTATCAAGGGCAAGAGAGTGATATCCGCCGGCAGCAATTCCTGTAAAAGTTGCAGTCCCAGTATAACCAACTTGGACAGGGTATAAAACATAATTAGTCCCGGCAGTTGCAGGCGATGAAGTTGTAGTTGGAGTACCCAGCTCCCCGTAGGAATTAGACCCACCCCATGCCCATATAGTATTATCACTCCTTAATGCCAGGTTATGATAAGCGCCTGCAGCTACCGCTATAATACCTGAAAGTGGGGGGCCTGCAGTTGGTTTGCTAGCGGTGGAACCTGGGGAGAGTGTAATAACCTGAATAGGATATGTTGACCATCCGCTTGTCCCTGAATTAATACCGATACCAAGCTGTCCATAACGGTTGTCACCCCACGTCCGTACAGTGCTATGGTTATAAAATGCAATAGAATGAACACCACCTATTGCTGTCCCAGCAAACCCTAAAACTGGATGGCCTTTAGAATCAAGTACCGCACCAAGAGTATCTCTGTTATTTAAAACATTATCAGTCCCATTTGTACCAAGCTGTCCTGAACCGTTGTATCCTGTGGCAAGGGTAGTAGAATTATTGAAAACTAAATTATGGGCATAGTAAATTGATAAATTAGCAGGAGGTGAAGTAGGTCCTGAATTACCACATGCAGTGAAGAAACCTGCAATCGCCAATGAGGCTGTTAAGTAGATAAATCCTTTAAATGTTTTGTTCATATCTCTCTCCATCTGATTAATTTTGCTATTTTTATCTGCTTCCACACTGAAGCTTCATAATCTCATCTTTTACCGCGCCTTTAAAATCGACAATTCCCATATATTCACGGTCTTCATAACAAACCAGCTTTCCGGCAGGAAGATTAAAACCTGAACTATTCGTCATAGTTAATATAGATATAAAAGGGACTCTACTGGTTACAGACTCCCCCTCTAAAGCAAAATTAAACTGCTGAAAAGGGACAGAACTATCACTATACCGCCATACCGGAAGAATCTCAGAATCGGCTGTTTTTGACAGGACAGCAGCGACTTCCTCGTTTTGCCCATGAATAATATTCCCTGATGTTATAGAAAACTGAACGGTATTATCATCTTTTTTCTTTAATACATATACCGGAGTCCAGCTCTTTGTATTATCTATACATGAAATATTAACACTACCTTTCGGATTATCCAACGAGACCTTAACAAAAGTTTTACCCGTTTTACTCTTTTTTAAAGCAGAGAATTTATTATCTAAGGCTTTCAACTCTTTTTCATTGCTTTGCCTTGTAAAATAGAGGGCATCAAGCCTGGAAAGAGCAAAATCTGTCCCTTGCCTAACAGAAGAGAGAGGCGTTGGATCATTTTTTGTTTTTTTGAGAGATTTACTGCTTTGGGATTTAGCCGCTGCAATAAAAATATCCTCTTTTGTATCAATAAGATCTAAACGGCTTTGCAACTGCTCTTTCCGCTTTTCTATTGCTTCTATCTCTTTATTTATCTTATTGTCCGGTTGTGCCTTAAAGGTTTCAACCTTCTTTATGACAGAATCCTTGTTTGCTCTTACTCTTAAGGTCTCTACCCTGCATTCTCCCGGCAGCAAGACCTGTACTATTCCGTTTGTAGCGGGAAAAGAATTTTCAATAACCGCGCCATCCAGATATAATGTAGTTTTTCTTTCAGCCAGAGCCGGAACTGCTGATATCACTATTATACTAAAAACAACAAAAATTCTTAAGCTCATTCAATTCCTCAAAATAAGAGTAAAACATTATAAATGAATAATAGCTACTATTTAATTTTTTTGCATTGCGCTATTTTTAGGGCACAAATGATCAAAAGCTTTAATCATATAAAAGATGAGCAAAAAGGCCTGAGCGTAGCTTAGGTTCAAACCATGTAGATTTAGGAGGCATAATTTCTCCCACATCTGCAAGTTCCATAAGCTCCTTAATCGTTGTATGAAAAAGTGCAAAAGCTACGGCGTAATCTCCGCTATCCACAAGCTTTTCCAGCTCTGCTAGCCCTCTTATTCCACCCACAAAATTAATTCTCTGATCTGTTCTCGGGTTACTAATACCAAGAACCGGTTCCAAAAGGTTTTTCTGAAGTATTGACACATCAAGAGCTTCAACAGGGTCATTCCTGTTAAAACTCCCCTCTTTCGGAATTAACCTGTACCACTTGCTATTGACATACATCCCAAAATTATGGCGATTTGAAAGCTCCGGCTGTTCATTTAAAAGAGTAACATCAAAAGTTTTACCCGTTTCTTGAAGAAAATCCTCAACGAAGTAACCATTTAAATCTTTAATAACACGGTTATAAGACATAATATTAAGTTCAGAATCAGGGAAAATAACCGTAAGAAAATAATTATACTCTTCATTCCCCTTATGAAAAGGATTTGCCGCTTTACGGAGGTCTCTTACACGGCTTGCAGCAGCGCTTCTATGATGCCCGTCTGCAACATACAAAGATGGAATCTCAGCAAATTCCTCTGTAAGTTTTTCTATAACCTCTTTCTCGTTGACAATCCACAAAGTATGAGATACCCCATCCTCTGTTTTAAAATCATACTCAGGAGTCTCGTTTATAACAGACTCTACAACAGCAACAATAGACGGCCTACGCCTGTATGTATAAAATACAGGCTCATCATTGGCATTAATATAATCAATATGTTTTACCCTGTCTTCTTCCTTGTCTGCCCTGGTTAACTCATGTTTCTTTACAACGCCCGACTGGTAATCATCTACGCTGGAACATGCAACAAGGCCGGTTTGAACTACTTTCCCCATTTTTTGCCTGTAGATGTAATAACAATCTTCAGCATCCTGAATAAGGGTGCCCTCTTTAATAAACTGTGAAAGATTCTCACGCCCTTTCTCGTAAACCGGGATTGAATGCATATCAACATCGGCTGGAAGATCTATTTCAGGACGGGATATATGCAAAAAACTGTATGGATTCCCATCTGCCATCCTTAAAGCTTCTGCAGTACTCATAACATCGTATGGGAGTGCAGCAACCTTATGAGCTATGGCTTTAGGAGGTCGTAACCCTTTAAATGGTTTAATAACAGCCATTAAATCCTCTTACTATTTGAAATAACGTTTTGCGCCAATATAATGGCTGGTATAGTATTTCTCGCTCAACAGAGAAATTTTTATATCATCCCCACGCTTCGGAGCCTGAACAAATTTCCCATCGCCTATATATATTGCAACATGGCTGACTTTACCGGGAGTCGCACCAAAAAATAGAAGGTCTCCAGGCGCTAACTCACTCTTTTCGACAGGAGTTCCCACTTTAAACTGCTCAGCGGAAGTTCGCGGGATATTGACTCCGCAGAGATTATAAACAGCCTTTACAAAACCGCTGCAATCCATCCCGTCAACCACTGTATTCCCACCCCATAGATAAGGTATACCAACAAAACGCTCAGCAGTTTTGGCCGCGATAACCCCCATATTCCTGTCATTTCCCTTAACATTGGAAATTTGCGGCGATGTTGGAGCACTCTCTGGAGTACCATGTTTTACGTTCTCCCCCACTTTCTGGGGCTCCACAAAAACATTGTCATGCGGTGAGGCTATAAAGTAGCTTCCAATATAATTCTCCGCAACAAGCTTCCTTGCAGCAGAAACGGCCGCAGCCCGTTTTTTATAATCCCCAAAACGGACCACATAAACTCCGCTCTCCTTACGAAAATAAAAAGCATCTATTCCCTTTTCCTGAAGCTTTGAAGAGAGCCTTTCAGCATTCTTTACATCAGAAAAAGCTCCAACTTGTATTGAATATCCCAGCCTGCTTATACCTTTTGCCGGCTCTAAAGGTGCTGCATAAACCTCAACAGCAAATATAAAAATAACTGACGCAATTAAACATAGCTTACAAAACCTTAACATAGTTTATCCTTTGATTAATCATCTGCAACAGTCCTTCGTACCCCCATAAGAAACGGAACAATAAAATCATCCAGATCACCATCAAGGACAGCATCAGGATTACCAGTTTCAACCCCTGTCCGGAGATCCTTCACCATCTTATATGGATGCAGCACATATGAGCGTATCTGACTCCCCCACCCTATCTCTTTTTTATCAGAAGATAATTCAGCGGCCTTTGCTTCACGCTCTTCCAGCTCTTTTTCAAAAAGTTTCGACCTCAGCATTTTCATAGCAGTAGCTTTATTCATATGCTGGCTCCGCTCACTCTGGCAAGCAACTACAATTCCTGTAGGCATATGAGTAATCCTTACAGCAGAATCAGTCGTATTGACATGCTGCCCACCTGCACCGCTGGATCGATACGTATCTATACGGAGATCAGACTCTATAATTTTAACATCAATGTCATCAGAAATCTCAGGAAACGCAAAAACCGATGCAAAAGAGGTATGCCGCCGGGCATTACTGTCAAATGGCGAAATCCTCACAAGACGGTGAATTCCTGCCTCTGCCTTAAGGTAACCATAAGCATATTCAGCATTTACATAAACAGTACAGCCTTTTATGCCAGCTTCATCTCCAGGCTGGTATTCTGTAATTTCAGCCTTCCACCCCTTTTTCTCAAAATAACGGAGGTACATTCTCAGGAGCATTTCAGCCCAATCCTGAGACTCAGTCCCGCCAGCTCCGGGATTTATAGAAAAATAACATGAGCTTCTATCATGGGGGCCGGAAAGCATCCTATGAAACTCTGCGTCAGCAACTCCTTTTTCAAGGGTATTGTTTAATTCATGGACTTCATCAAGAATATCTTTATCTTCGGCCTCAGCCCCAAGTTCAATCAAAACCTTAACATCTTCCAGTTGTCTTACAAGTGAATTCCAATTATCAACGACCTTTTCCATAGAGGTTCTGTTACGCAAAATCTCCTGAGCCGTGTCATTATCATCCCAAAAATCAGGGATCGCAATACGTGCCTCAAGCTCCTGAATATCTTCCCGTTTTTTATCTATGTCAAAGAGACCCCCGAAGACTGTCAACTCTTCTGGTCAATTCTTCAAGTTTTGCAACCTCTTCTCTAAACATCAATATCCCCCTAAAAAGCTTTTTGCTTAATAGATATAAATACCATCTATCACTCTTTACATCAACTTAAAAGCAGGATTGTATACTTATAAAATTAGGGAATACAGTGAAACACTCTTAGATTTTAGTTTCTCACATAGACACAGAGTTCACGGAGAAGTCCTCTTATTTCTTTTCACCACAAGGTGCACAAAGTTTTCACAAAGGGCACTACGTCATTGCAGGCTTGCCCCTCAATCCTCTAATAACAGGGGATTGCGGCTCGGAAACCGCAATGACGGTTTGCGTTCTTTGTGGTTTATGTTTTTTCCGTGCTTTTCGCGGTGTTAACAGGTTTTTGGGTTCTCTCTGTGATCTCTGTGTCTCTGTGAGTAATTATATAATTAGGCAATTTTTTGAGAGCCATTATGAATGCTATTTAAACCTGTGAGCTCAGATATTACCTCAACTTATATGAATTATGTCATTGAACAATCGATCAAAATGATATTACATATTTGTATAATTAGGCAATATATGGCCTTTTATGAAATCTTTTGGATTGTTTCGCTGCGCTCGCAAAGACAGTTTATAGTACAGTTGGGGTTTAACTCCACACTCCACTCTTCACACTCCACACTAAATAAATCATATGACCCTTAATCGAAGCCTTAAAGAGGAAGCCCCCTTATCGCATAATACTTCCGCAACTCCTCCTCAAACCTCTCCCTATCTATCGGAGAAATAGTCACCCCGTCACTGCAAGAACCAGGTTGCTCAAAAAACCTGTCAGGCAGTTTATCATCTTCTTCTGTAAAGCCATTTGAGTAGTTGTAAAAACGCTCCAATCTGTAAATATTCTCCCCGATCTCTTTGAGCCTTTGCGCTGTGTAATCTTCTCCTGTAACAGCCGTAAGAAGGGTAGCGTACTCCTCCAACGTAGCGCCAAACATGGCATTTTTACAAACCACCATAGAATCCAGAGCGGCATGACTGTCTTCAGCTATCTTTACCATTCTTGCCTTTCCGTCAAATGAAAAACGGTCTGTTGCCACAGGCTTTCTTAAAATCTCGTGAGAAAAAGAGCAGGCCCTCAAATGGCAGCCACCACGGCTGCTTGTAACATACCCCAGAGCTACACCATAGGCGCCTCTCGGGTCATACGCAGGCAGTTCCAACCCTTTAACCGTCATAGAAAGTTCCGGCTTACCCATATGCTCCATAGCTCTTTTTGAACCAAAAGCAAGAAGTTCCCATATACCCTTTCTCATAGCAATACTTTCCAAAACCTCCCTTAACTCTCCGGACGCCACAAAGCTTCCTCTGGCTTCCCCCCACGCAGCAATGGTAGCAGCAACGGAAATAGAATCCATTCCTGTTTCATAGCAAATATGGTTTGCGTCAATTATATCGGAAAGAGTGAAGATGCCGTTGAGAGCGCCAAAATGGGAAATGGCATCATATTCAGGAATAATTCCAACAGATTTCGTCGCTCTTTTACACTGAATAGGGCAGTACGGACACCCTGTCATTACCCCGCTAAAAGCTTTCTTTATCGCCACAGCAGAGTAATTGGCCAAATCATTAAAAACAGTTTTATTAAAATTCTCGGTAGGAACCATTCTTCGCTGTTGTATAAGATCAACAAAGGCTGCTGTACCGTATTTTGAAATTCCAAATTCACCGGAAATAACAGGAGAAGCTTTAAACAGACGAAGTATATTTTGATTAGCCTCCTTAAAAAGAGATTTATCAGCAATCTTAGGAGTCTTACTCCCTTTTACTACTATTGCCTTAAGCCTCTTTTTCCCCATAATAGCGCCAAGGCTTCCGCGATCTGTAACATTTCCTCCGCTGAATCCGATAGTGGAAAAAGAGACTCCGTTTTCTCCCGCAGTGCCAATAGCAGCTACAGATCCATTTTGGCTCAGAGAATCAAACGTTGATGAGATATTTTCCCCCCAAAGTCCGGCAGCATCTATAAGTTCCGCTTTATCCTGAGAAACAGAGATAAGAACCGGCTTTTTACTCTCACCGGTTATAAAAATAGCGTCAATGCCAGCTCTTTTCATATCTACAGAGAAACTGCCGCCTGCTGAAGCGTCAAAAATCGTATTAGTGAGAGGAGACCTGCTTATAACAGAAACTTTTGAAGAGGATAGAGCTCCTGTTCCAGCCAAAGAGCCAACCGCAAAAATAAGGGGGATATCCGGTGAATAAGGATTAAGCCCATAAAAATCTTCCATAAGCTTGACGCCGATACCTCGGCCACCGAGAAAATCATGAAGCAGAGAATCAGAGAGTTTTTCAAATGAGCAGCTTTGAGATGTAAGATCAACTCTTAGAATCCTGCCTGTCCAGCCGTACATATCCATCAAAACTCCTTTTATATGATTTCGGCTTTTGGCCATATCTGAAATAGTGTGGAGAGTGGAGTTAATTATAATTTATAATTCCACACTTCACTCTCCACACTGAATAAACAGCATAACCTTTGTAAATATGTAAACTAATACAATAAATCATCTCGACAAAAAAGCTTTTTTAAAATATATTTCTGTTCATTGTATACAGAAGGAAGTCAGCAAAGTAAAAACCCATAGACCTAGAATATATCTGACTTGACAGCTTTTTAAATACCTAATGACACAGGATTTTGGCTCATAGGCAAGGCAGCCGAGGAGCAGGTTACAAAGCAATCGTAGGGGCGGCAATCTGCCGCCCGATTATCAGGCGACCGGAGACGGTCGCCCCTACAAGTGTTGAGTGGCCTGCGACAAGGTCAACGCAGCATATGACCAAAAGCCGAAGTCATATAAAAATCAAAAGGAGAGACAACAGATGACAACCAAACCATTTGTATATCAAGAACTACTCCCTCTCGGAAAAGATGAAACAAAATACCGTAAAATCGAAGGCTCGGAAAAGTATGTAACTGTCGAGCAGTTTGCCGGAAAAGAAGTAGTAAGAGTATGCCCCGAGGCTCTTAAAATCCTGGCAAACGAAGCAATGCGAGACGTTTCCTTCCTGCTTCGCCCAGAACATAACGAAGCTGTGGCAAAAATACTGAGAGACCCTGAAGCATCACAAAACGACAAAGGTGTTGCAATGGCTTTCCTCAGAAACGCAGAGATATCCGCCAACTTTGAGCTCCCTCTCTGCCAGGATACAGGAACAGCCACTATCGTAGCAAAAAAAGGGCAACAAGTATGGACCGGCGGTGGTGATGAAAAATATCTTTCTGAAGGTGTGTATAAAACATATACAGAAGAGAATCTCAGATACTCTCAAACAGTAGCTCTTGATATGTATAAAGAGATAAACACAGGAACAAATCTTCCTGCGCAGATAGATATTCAGGCCATTGACGGAGATCACTATAAATTCCTGTTTATGGCTAAAGGGGGCGGATCAGCCAATAAAACAATGCTGTATCAGGAAACAAAAGCGCTTTTAACTCCTGAAAAACTCCTCCCATTCCTTGTAAGCAAGATGAAATACCTTGGTACCGCGGCATGCCCTCCTTACCATATTGCTGTTGTAGTGGGCGGCACATCTGCTGATGCCTGTATGAAAACAGTAAAATTGGCCAGTGCAAAATACCTTGACGCATTACCAACCACAGGAAATGAATATGGCCAGGCATTCCGCGATCTTGAACTTGAGCAGAAACTCCTTGAAGAAGCTCAAAAATTGGGAATCGGCGCGCAATTCGGCGGTAAATATTTTGCCCATGATGTGAGAGTAATACGCCTCTCGCGGCATGGAGCGTCATGTCCTGTTGGAATGGCAGTATCATGCTCCGCTGACAGGAATGTTAAAGCCAAAATAACCAGAGAAGGCCTCTTTGTTGAAGAACTTGACCGGAATCCGGGAAGATTTATCCCTGAGCAGTATCGTGGCAAGCATGAGCATGGAGTGAAAATTGATCTTAACAAACCTATAAAAGAGATACTTGCCGAACTTACAAAGCATCCTGTATCAACTCCTCTCCTTCTTACCGGTACAATAGTTGTAGGCCGGGATATTGCCCACGCGAAATTCAAAGAGATACTTGATTCCGGTAAACCTCTGCCTGATTATCTCAAGAATCACCCAATATACTATGCAGGCCCGGCAAAAACACCGGAAGGGAAACCATCCGGCTCATTCGGTCCGACAACAGCAGGGCGTATGGACTCCTATGTTGACCTTTTACAGGCAAACGGCGGTTCAATGATAATGATCGCCAAAGGAAACCGCAGTCAACAGGTAACAGACGCATGTAAAAAACATGGCGGTTTTTACCTCGGCTCAATAGGCGGCCCGGCAGCAGTACTTGCTGAAGAGAATATCAAAAAAGTTGAATGTATTGACTTCCCTGAACTGGGAATGGAAGCTGTCTGGAAAATAGAAGTAGAGAATTTCCCTGCATTTATCCTGGTTGACGATAAAGGAAACGATTTCTTTAAACAGCTAGGCCTCTAAAAACAAAAGCCCCCTGGAGAGCTAAACATCTTCAGGGGGCTTCTAGTATAACCCATTTTCAAAAGAATTAATCTTCTATATATCAATTAGTTTTTGTGGAGCATTGAAAGATGAAAAAAATATTAGGCATAATTCTTATAATTGTCTGGCTGGCTGTGATTGTTTTAGTGTCGCTTGCCTATACTGGTTCTTTTACTAGTTCTTTTAGTGACTTAGTTCAAAACTATACTTGGCTCTTTACTATTATAGCCATTGTGTCTGCAATAGTTGGTTTTAGGCTTACATTTAATGGAATGGGTGGACTAAGCAAAAAAGAAAAAACCTATCCACTTGTTATGGGAAAATTAATATCAATTGACCAGGGCGCTGTAGGATACGTTAGAGTTAACGGTCAGCCATCATGTAGGTTAACTATTCAATTTACAACAAATGATGGACAACAAATAACAGCTACCATTAGAAAAATAATTCAGCTGACTGATTTGGCGCAGTTTCAACCCGGAATCCCGTTGCCAATAAGATACAACCCCCAAAACCCGCAGCATATTGCAATTGATTTCAACGCGGATTTGAGCCAAGTCCAGCCACAACCCGGAAACTCTGTTAATGCGCAGCAGACTTTCATGAATCCTGGGCAAGTTCAAATGAATTTTGACCCCATGCAGCTCCAAGCGCAGATGATGAATGAAGGCGTGACTACACAGGCGGCGATGGATATAAGGAACACAGGCGTACAGGCAAAAGGCGTGATTTTATCAGCTCAACCCACCGGCAATATTGTAGCTAACAACGGTGAAATAGAATTGAAAATAGAAGTTACTAAACCAGACGGCAGCCAATATCAAGCCACCGTTAGAAAAGCGATCCCGCCAATTGCATTGCCATACATTCAGGTAGGCAGAGTAATTCAAGTCTTTTATAAGCCGGAGAACGAACAGAATATCACCATCGGGTTATAAGGAACTACCACGCCTCACTGAATTGCGGCCTCACTTATAACGTTAGCAAAGACACTTTCTCATGCCAGTCATATATGACAGTTCTTATTTAATTATTGCCTAATCATACGAATCTTTAATTTAGTTTTAGCTGATTTTTTCAATGTTTAATTCGTATCAGCTCAGATTATACCTGAGCTGATAGGCTTTAATGGTATACATCGTAATGTCTAAAAAATTGCCTAATTCTATTATTACTATACAATCTTAAAGAATCTATTAGGTTGCAATTTTTCAGATTGATTTCAGCCGCTTTAAAAGCCTACGATTCTACATGTTCCTCCAATTATTCTTTCTCAAGCGTTAATAAACTTAATCCGTTGCCCTTAGTTCCTTCAAAACATTTTGCGCATTAGTATCACCCTGCTCAGCAGCTTTTTTTAACCATGCAATGGCTTGTTGTGTATCTTGAACTACTCCAAGTCCTTTGCCATACATAGTTCCCAGATTAAATTGTGCATCGGCAAGCCCCTGATCAGCAGCCTTTTTGAACCATACAACAGCTTCCCGGTGATTTTGCGCTACTCCTTCTCCTTTGCGATACATAACTCCCAACAAAAATTGTGCTTTCGCATTATCCTGATCAGCAAAGGGTTTAAGTTCATTCAGAGCTTTAGTGTAATCCCCAGCGTCAAAAGCCGCTACTCCTTTATCAAAATCGGCATGCGAGTCATTTGAGTCATTTGACTTAATCTCAGAGCCGCAATACTCGCAGTTACCCGGCAGACCTTTCAGTTTTGTACCTGAAGCGCCGCACCCCGGGCAAGTGAACGTTTCCAATTCCTGTTCCGTTGCAGATTGTGCCTGCTGAGGGGTAGATGCCACACTGCCGATAATGATTTCATTTGTGGCTCTGTTTATCGACGCATTTACGAAGAATTTTTTATCTATCATATTCTGCAGGTCGTTCTTAACGAAGTCCTCTGACTGCGATGTACTGGCGGCAATATCTTTAATTGAGGTCATTTGCTGTGTCGAAATCAAAGCAACATACTGTTTGAAGCGTTTTATCATCCGTTTGATTCGAGAACCTTTTACTATTAAGAAAATAAAGAATACTAAAAATACAAGAAGCAGAACCAAATCGCTACCTTTTGGATTGGTACTGATAATGAGAATAATGCATAAAATCGTGAAAACATACCCGATTATACTTAATATTTTCCCCAAAAATGCACTTCCGTCTACCACTGCCTTCGATTGGTCCATTTAGAATCCCTCCCCCCCGCTTTGGCTCATTTGTTCCGACTTTTGCCACATTCGCTTCATTGCAGCGTGCAACACCATACGACAACGCGAAAATGGAAATTGCAACAATCGCTAATAAAATGGCAATAGCAAGCTTAATTAAGATGTGGCTTCTTTCCGGTAGCTACCATCTCAACACTTCTCTCAAATTAAAATCTTTCTACTCAACCGCTAAACCGCAATACTCACAGTTACCCGGAACACCTTTCGGTTTTTCGCCTGAAGCACCGCACCCGGGGCAAGTGAATGTTTCCAATTCCGATTGCGCCGCTGTTTGCCCCTGTATAGGGGGAGACGCAGCATCTGGCGTGGATGTCGCCGCAGCACCAATAACGATTTCATTTGTAGCTGTATTTATCAACGCGTTATCGAAGAAGTTCTTGTCAATCATCTTTTGCAAGTCGTTTTTAACAAAATCCACCGACTGCGATGTGCTGGCAGCAATACTATCTATTGAGGTCATTTTTTGGTCCAAAATCAAAGGAGCATACTGTTTAAAGCGTTTTATCCTTCGCTTGATTTTAGAACCTTTTAAGATTAACAAAATAAAGAACGCTAAAAAGACAAGGTACAGAACCAAATCGCTATTAGTAAACGTTTTTGGGTCGGATAACGCACCTATAACGCCAATAAGGAAAAAAATTCCCCCAACATACCCGATTAGACTCAATATTTTCCCACCAAGTGAGCTCGCATCTACCATCGGATTTGACGTATCCATTTAAAATCCTCCCCGCTTTGGCTCATTAGTTCCGACTTTAGTAATATCCACCTCGTCGCGGGCCGCAATACTACGGGATACCGCAAAAATGGAAATCGCAACAATCGCAAATAAAACGATAATAGTAAGCTCAATCAAAATGAATATTTTTAAATTTTCCCTAAACGCTCTGGCAAAAAGTACGCTGACAAACGTAGCTATGAAATAGAACCAGAGCACTGTTGCAATTCCCGTCCTCAGAAAGACCTTGCCATGGTTTGCACCTATAAACCGAAGCCCTATTAGCCCCCCGAACAAGGCAAGCTCCGCCAACAGCAAGAAGGCTAATGCCCACACGTTCACAGCGATTCTTTCAATATCCAGAAGGAAAAATGCAGTTATAGAAAAGGCAATTACGATTATTCCAATAAGCGCTATAGATATAACGCCGATCTTATTTGGCATTTTGATGCCTCCTATAATTTATTTCCGCACTCGGGGCAGAATTTGGGATCGCCGTCTATCTGAGCTCCGCAGCTGCCGCACTTCCTAACAAGGGATTCCCCGCATTCAGGGCAAAACTTGGTTTTTTCATTCTCAATAGATGCTCCGCATTTAGGGCAATGTTTTGGAGTCGCTTTCCCGCACTCGGGACAGACAGTGGCATCCTTTTTCATATCCGCGCCGCAAAAAGTGCAAGGGTTATATGCACTGCCACATCCGGGGCAAAATTTAACTTTTTTGGAAAATTCAGCGCCACATTCGCTACATGCAGTCGTATCGGTATGTGCCTCGGACGCCTCGGTTTGGATTTGTGGCGCTGCGGTCTGAGCTGCCTTTTGTGTATCAAAACCGCATGAAGGGCAGAAACGGGCTGCTATATCCATGTCGACATTACAACCGGGGCATTTTTTCATCTCTTTGACATTAATGCTCTGCGCCAGTCCGCTGGCCTGACTACCCATCGCGCCACCAACGCCTAAACCCATTCCTAATCCGATACCGGCTCCCATAAGTCCCGATTGGCCGGAGCCGGGATTTGTGGCAGCTCCCTCAAGCGTGTTAAATGAGCGTTCCTGAACATAGCTGTATCCGACAATATCCATTTCCGCTCTCTTGGCTAAAGCTTCTTTAAGTTTTTGAACTGCGGGATCGTCTTCCGGTACGTTGATGTCATTCACATAGAAATTGAGTAATTTAATGCCGTATTCGTCCAGTGTCGGCGTGATTTTTTCTTTTAGATGATCAGAAAGTTCGTCCAAATAAGCGTTTATCTCGAGAGCACTGACATTCTCTTTAATCAGATATGCCGAAATAGAATCTTTGGCTTTTGTGAGATATAAGCCCCTGAAGAAGTTAATTATGTTGTCTTTATCGAGAACCGGCAATGTTCCGACAAGCTTTGTTAAAAACTGCTTTGAATCGCCAATTTGAATACCAAACTGACCGAAAGAGCGCAGGGGCACAAAAACATGATATTTCGGATCCTGCAACTGAATCGGCGTCGGGGTTCCCCATTTGATGTCCAAAGAGTGAACCTTGTTTATGTACCAAACTTCAGCCGCGAAAGGCGAACGGCCTCCGAACGGCAGATTTACGATTTTATTCAGAAATGGTATATTGGCGGTTGACAGCGTATGCCGTCCTGCCGCAAATATGTCAAGAGCCTGTCCGCCCTTATATAACACAGCCTCCTGCGATTCGTTTACAATAAGCTGCGTCCAAGTGCCAAGCTCTTCGTTGGGATACTTCCATGCAAAAACATCCGGTTCACCGTCATATTTGACAACTTCCACAACAGCCATAATGACCCCACCTTTCACCGATTCAATATGGTAATGCAACAATGAGTTGCGTTATATCATCTCCAATAATGTTTCGCAATATATCAGTAGATTGTTTTTCTGAAAAGTGTTGCCGCACAAAAATAGTAGTATATAAAACCATTCTTCCAACAACATTTGCCGGGCAAATTGTTTGAGCAACTCCGAGCCTTTCTCGCCCATCGGTACGGTCTGGCCAACCACAGTAATCAAACCCTGCCACGCTTGCAATGCTAATTCAATTATTGCCTAATCTTACAGTTAATCATAGGATTAGGCAATGTATGCAGTATCGCAATATACTACGTTAATGTTCTATAAGCTCAGGTATTACTTCAGCTCATAGAAATAGTAACATAGAGAAATTGATCAAGGTATTATTGCCTAATTATATAAATAGTAAGAGGGTTAGGCAAGTTTGCTCTGCTACATCTCGTTTCTAAAAGAAACATAGCGAGTAGAGGGAATTTTCTTAATGACACAGGATTTTAGCTCATGGGCAAGGCAGTCGAGGAGCGGGTTACGCTACCGCGCGAATCCTTTCGCGTGGGTTATTGTTAGATTACCACGCGATTCAATCGCGCGGTAGCAAGGGCCCTTGCGTAGGGCCAGATGGCAATCCATCAGTATTGAATATTTTGCCCGTAGGGCATTCATATCAATAGAAAAAGAAATATACGGAAGCCTTTTTGTCTGTAGGACATTAACCGTTAAAGCCCTACGGGCTACCTGCTGGTTGTTATATCACATTCCTATTGATATAAATGCCCTACGGGCAAAGTGGAAAGACAACGACGCATATGACCAAAAACCGAAGTCATATAGGCAACAAAATAAAACGGGAATTATCTACTGATAATTCCCGTTTTTCCTTTAATGGTGGGTGAAGAGGGGATCGAACCCCCGACATCTAGCTTGTAAGGCTAGCGCTCTCCCAGCTGAGCTATTCACCCTTTTAATGGCGGGGCAGACGGGGCTCGAACCCGCGACCTCTGGCGTGACAGGCCAGCACTCTAACCGGCTGAGCTACTACCCCTTATTCCTTTGAGTCTAAAGCAAAAAGGAATTGAATATATAACAAACTAATAGGCAACTTGCAACATTTTTCTTATATGCGCTTTTCGCGCGATTGTATCGCGTGGTTGATTGGGTTCAATCGTATGGGGCGGAGTCCCCCGAATACCTGAAAATGCAGGCGGCAGGTTGCCGCCCCTACGCTAAATACCGTAATTACAATGGCTACATAGGGGCGGCAACCTGCCGCCCGTGTAGTTTAGCTGGCGCACACTGTGCGCCCCTATATGATTTTTTCGTGTTTCGTAGTTAAAATAAAGAACGGAAGCCACCCACCAGCTCAATGAGCTATTAGCCTGTTTGCTTCCCCTTCATCGGTTGCAATTTCAGCCACCGGAATCCTATCGAGTAGGGACAGAGCCTGGGTAAGAACCTCGTCCATATGAGCCACAGGAGTTAGTACAAGTCCATCTTTCACATCTTCAGGAATTTCCAAAAGGTCTTTCACATTCTCTTTTGGAATAAGAATGGTTTTTATACCGCTTCTCCTGGCAGCCATAAGTTTCTCTTTTAATCCGCCAATAGGTAGTACCCTCCCCTGAAGAGATATTTCTCCCGTCATTGCAAGCTGGCTTCTGACAGGTTTCCCTGTTAATGCTGAAACAAGAGCAGTTGCCATTGTTATTCCTGCTGACGGCCCGTCTTTAGGGATAGCTCCTTCCGGTACATGAATATGAATATCTGAAGAGTGGTAGAACTCCTTATCAAGCTCCAAAATCTCATATCTTGACCTTACATAGGTCATAGCAGCCTGGGCAGATTCGTTCATTACATCTCCCAGTTGTCCTGTAATTATTAAGGTACCTTTTCCGGGAACAACCGAGACTTCTATCTGCAAAATATCTCCGCCAGACTCTGTCCATGCAAGACCATTAACAACGCCGATAAGTTCTTTAAGGTCTACCGTTTCATTCCTGAATTTTTCAGGCCCGAGAAAATCAGTTAAATCAGCCGGTGATATTTCATAACGTTTCTTTTCGCCTTTTACCTTGTTATGAACCACTTTCCGGCATATGGCAGCAATCTCCTTTTCTAAGGCCCGCACCCCGGATTCACGGGTATAACCGGATATTATCTTCAGAATAGTTTCATCACTAAAAGTAATATCTTTCTCAAGTAAGCCATTGGCTTTCAACTGTTTTGGAACAAGGTATTTTTTGGCAATATTAAGCTTCTCATTGTCAATGTACCCTTCAAGCCTTATTACTTCCAGGCGGTCCAGAAGCGGTCTTGGTACTGTATGCAGAGTGTTGGCAGTTGCGACAAAAAGTGTTTTTGAAAGATCATATTCAACTTCAAGAAAGTGATCGTTAAATTTTGAATTCTGTTCCGGATCAAGTACCTCCAGAAGCGCGGAAGCCGGATCTCCTCGAAAATCAGAGCCAAGTTTGTCTATCTCATCAAGAAGGAATACAGGGTTACTGACTCCCGCTTTTTTAATATTCAGAAGTATTTTACCGGGCATTGCCCCTATATATGTTCTTCTGTGCCCTCTGATTTCAGCTTCGTCCCTAAGGCCGCCAAGAGACATTTTTACAAATTTTCTGGAAGTCGCTCTGGCAATAGACTTGGCAAGAGATGTTTTACCCACGCCCGGAGGCCCTACAAGACATAAAATAGGCCCTTTTAACTTCTTTACAACTAATTGTACAGCGAGGTACTCAAAGATACGCCTTTTTACCTTTTCAAGGCCATAGTGATCCTCTTCCATGACCTGTTCTGCAAACTTTATATCCCGTTTAACTTTGGATAAAGTCCCCCAGGGCATACCAATAAGGGTTTCAAGATAATTTCTTATAACCGCAGCTTCAGCAGACATCGGAGCCATAAGCTTTAATTTTTTCAGCTCAGCCTCACCCTTTTCTCTGGCTTCTTTTGACATGCTGCCGGATTTAAGTTTATCTTCTAATACTTTAAACTCTTCCGCCGGAGTATCATCCTTGCCCAACTCTTTATGTATGGCTTTTAACTGTTCGTTAAGATAATACTCCCTCTGGTTCTTCTCCATCTGCTTGTTCACACGTTTTTTAATCTTATGGTCAAGCTGCATTACTTCAGTTTCAGAAGTAATAAATTCAATTAGTTTTCTAAGCCTTACAGCAGGCTCAGTTATTGTTAACATTTCCTGGCGTATTTCCAGTTTCAGAGTAAAACGTCCAAGAATAGTGTTAACAAGTATATCCGGATCATTCAGAGAGTTAAGACTGGTTATAGCGCCGGCTTCATCATGCTTTTTAGCTGTTAAGAGATATGTTTCAAAAGCCGATATGGCCTTCTTCATAAGGATTCTTATTTTAGGAGTCAGAACTTTCAGTGTTTCAGAAAAGAGTTCAACATCAACCACAAAAAAATCACTATCGCCGCTGAAAGACTTTATGGTTCCGCGGTGTTTTCCCTCCACAAGCACTTTAACTGTCCCGTTGGGAAGGCGGAGCATCTGGATTATCTGGCATAATGTACCTATAGTATATATATCTTCAGGCGCAGGCTCTTCAGTGGCAGAATTTTTTTGGGCAGAGAGAAAAATCATCTTATCACTGGCCATAGCAGCATCCAGAGCAAGAATAGACTTATTTCTGCCGATAAAAAGCGGCATCACCATGCCGGGAAAAACCAGAATATCCCGCAAAGGGAGCAGAGGAAACTGCTTCAGCTCCACTTTCTCTATATCAACATTATCTTTTAAATCTTCACTATTTTCGTTATTGCCCATAATTTAAACATTACGCCGATTCAGCTAAACTTTCATAAAGTATAATCGGCCTCTCCTTGCGATAGATAACATCTTCATTTATAACAACTTCTCTAACCATTGATTTTGACGGAAGCTCATACATTATATCAAGCATAGCGTTTTCAAGGATAGATCTAAGGCCTCTTGCCCCTGTATTCCGCTTTAACGCCTCTTTCGCAACTGCTACAAGAGCTCCGTCAGTAAATCTTAGTTTAACATTCTCCATTTCAAAAAGCTTCTGATACTGCTTTACCAAAGCATTTTTAGGCTCCTTAAGTATCCTTACCATAGCCTCTTCATCCAATTCGGTCAGAGTGGCCATAACAGGAAGCCTGCCAATAAACTCAGGAATATAGCCATACTTTATAAGATCTTCAGGATTAAGATCAGCAAGTAGCTCTCCGGCTTTTTTCTCTTCTTTCTTTTTAACATCTGCCCCAAAGCCGAGAGTCTTAACCCCTATCCTCTGTTCAATGACCTTTTCAAGACCTGCAAAAGCACCGCTGCATATAAAGAGAATGTTTGTAGTATCAATTTTAAGAAACTCCTGTTGCGGGTGCTTTCTCCCACCTTTTGGCGGTACACTGGCAATAGTACCTTCCATAATTTTAAGCAAAGCCTGTTGCACACCTTCACCGGAAACATCTCTGGTTATTGAAGGAGAATCCCCTTTACTGGCAATCTTATCAATTTCATCAATGTAAATAATGCCACGCTGAGCTTTTTCCACATCATAATCAGCGGCTTGGACAAGACTGAGAACAATATTCTCCACATCCTCCCCGACATAACCGGCTTCAGTAAGATTCGTAGCATCAGCCGCAGCAAACGGCACTTTAAGCATTCTGGCAAGAGTCTGGGCAAGAATGGTTTTACCTGAACCTGTAGGTCCCAGAAGAAGGATATTACTCTTCTGCATCTCTACATCGGCAGGTTTGCCAAGATTGTCAATACGCTTGTAATGGTTATATACAGCCACAGCAAGAGTCTTCTTAGCATTAGTCTGCCCTATAACATACTCATCAAGAAACTCTTTTATATCAACAGGTTTTGGAAGCTTCTTAAAATCCCCGACACCATTTTCAAGGCTAGCTTCCTCAGAAATTATATCATTACAAAGTGCAATACACTCATCACAAATATATACTGTTGGGCCTGCTATAAGCTTTTTAACTGCATCATGCCC
>WQYY01000022.1 GCA_009780995.1 Desulfuromonadales bacterium | reverse complement strand
TTGTATTGTTTATCTGTTCCCAAGTCTATTCCGTAAGTGTTTTCTTTATAGTTTACTGCACTGTTGTTGGTGTTTGCTCTTGCCTGCCAACCATATCCTCTTACCCATGTCTGATATTGATGTTTAGTTTCATCACTATTGCTTGTCCTCAGTTCTCCCATTCTTTGTAAGAGTGAGTCGTTGGTCATTGGCCATGTGCTTGTCTGGTCACTTGCTCCTAGTAAGGTAACTAGTTCTTTTCCATAGCTTGGTGCCAGATACCAGTTTGCACTGTTTGCTTGGCCCAGGTTCATTTGTTGCCCGTTTAACAGATTGTAATTGTATAGTCCTACTTCTAATGGACCGTTCGTTAGTGTGTAGTTTCCTGTACTTGCTGACTGGTTAGATGCGTTTATTATTTCTAGTGGTAGTGCTTTGCCTGTTATGTTTCCTCCTGTGTTATTTACTTCTATGGCGTAACTTCCACTTGTTGTTTGTGTGCTTATCAAGTCTCCTATGTTGGCTGCTAGGTTGGTGTTCATTGTTATTGTGCTTGGTGTTTGTCCGGCTGTTGCTCCGTTTATTGCTGTTCCGTTTAATATTTTATAGTCTGCCGGATTAGTTGAGTTTGTCGGCGGCGCTACAAAGTTTATCTGGCTGTCAGTGCTGGTTAATGTTCCTACTGTTGAGTTTCCTGTTACATTCCAGGTTCCTCCGTTTGTTATGTTTACGTCTACAGGATCTATTATGCCTGTTAGCGTTGCATTGTTTGTTATGTTCAGGACTGCACCTGTTTGTCCTGTTACGTTACTTACTAGTTGAGCCCCTCCGGTTGTACCGTCTAATGTTAATGATCCCTGGCTTATTGTTGTCACTCCTGTCCAGTTTGTTTGGCCACTTAGTGTCAGGGTTCCTGCTTCGTTTTTGGTTATGCTTCCGTTACTTTGGTCAAAGTTTCCTGCATAGGTGAGATTTTCTATTTGGTTGATTGTTAGGTTTTTTCCTGCAAGGGTTATGTTTCCTTCTGCCTGACCGGAGAGGTTCTGGATTGTTGTCGTTGTTCCTGCTATGTTACTTATATCTAGTGTGCCACTGTTTATTGTTACACTACTACTGTTTGCTATGCTTCCGTTTTGGTTTAGTTCTAATATTCCTCCGTTTATTGTTGTTTTTCCTGTGTAACCGTTTGCCTGATCAAGTATTAGTGTGCCTGCCCCGTTTTCTGTGAGGTCTTGTCCGTTCCACCCTGTTGCTGAGGCTGCTTCGTTGTTTAGGGCTGTGTCATCGAGCTCGAAGCTGCTCCCGCTTGCTAATGTGAAGATTCCATTTCCTGTTACAGGACCGCTTGTCCAGGTTAGTTCATAACCTACGAGATAGTCGTCTCCGTTGGCGCTTTTTTCCGCTCCGGCTATAAGGTAGTCTGCAGATGACCCGCTCCCTGCTCCGGTGACTGTTGTGAAGTTTCCTGTTATCCCTCCTGTTGTGTGTATGAGTACGAAGTCAGTTCCTGTTATCTGGCTGGATTTTGTGGGGGTGGTTGCGCTGTAGCCTGTTATGTTCAGTGTGCCGTTTATAGATGCGGTTGCCGCTGTTATTGCTGTGTTTGTTCCTTTTGTGATGTTCAGGGTGGAACCTGCATCTTGTATGAATTCTCCCCCTATCGCAAGGTCGCTTGTTGATCCTGTTATGCTTGTTGTTGCTCCGCTTTGTGTTTCGTAGTTGCCGGTAGTTGTGAACGCTCCTGTTTCGCTGAAGGTTAAACCGCCTGCTTGGACTAATACGCTTCCTTGAGTTGATCCTGCTCCGCTCAGGGTGGTCGTGCCTGTTCCGCTCTGGATCAGTTCGCCTGTCCCGCTCAGTATGTTTGAGTTGCTGTATGCGTTGCTTCTGTCTATGTTGACTGTTCCGTTGTTTGTTATTGTTGTTCCTGCTGTTGTTGCTGTTTGTCCTGTTGTTCCGCCGTTTCCTAGCTGCAGTGTCGCCCCGCTGGCTATTGTTGTTGCTGTTGATGTGTTTGTTCCTGTGAGGATTAATGTTCCTGCATTTACATTTGTTGCCCCTGTGTAGCTGTTGTTGCCACCCAGGGTTTCTGTTCCGGCAGCAAGGGTGAGACCTCCACCGGTGCCGGAGATTGCCCCGCTCAGCGTGCCGCTGGCGTTTGTGAGTGTGAGGGTCTCAGCGCCGAGATTTACTGTGCCGGTGCCTGATATGGTTGTTATTGACGCCCCCGCTGTTGTGCCTGATATGTTAAGTGTCCCGTTGTCTGTTACTCCTGATGAGGTAGCTATTGAGCCAACGCCGCTAAGGGCAAGTGTCCCCGCTCCTATGGTCGTTGTTCCGGTATAGGTGTTTATCTGATCTAGTGTTAATGTGCCTGCTCCTTCTTTGTCAAGAGTTGTACCATTCCAGCCTGTTGCAGAGGCTGCCTGGTCGGATAGTATTGTGTCGTCTACTATGAAGTTTGTTCCTGTGGCTATTGTGAAGAGTCCGTTTCCTGTTGTTGTACCGCTGAACCATGTGAGGCCTAGACCAAGGTCATAGTTGTTGCCGACTATGCCGTAAGTGGTTGTGATGTAATTTGGTGTTGTTCCGGTGCTCCCTGTGTTTACTGTGAGGTTGTTTTCTGTTATCCCGTTTGTTGTGCTTATCAGTGTTAGATTGCCTGTTAGCTGGCTGCTGGCTGTTATTGTACCTGTGGGGCCAAATCCCGTTATGTTCAAGGTGCCGCTAAGGGTCGCGCTGGCTGCTGTTATTACTGGGGTGGTTGAGGTCCCTAATGCTATGTCTAATGTGCCGTCCTGTGTGAAGGCGCCTCCTATGGATAATGTGCTCCCTGCCGCTATGCTAGTTGTTCCTGTGCTTTCTGTTGTGTATGCTCCTGTAGTTGTGAAAGCTCCTGCCTGTGTGAATGCCAACGTCCCTGTCTGTACGTCTACGCTCCCTATGCTTGAGCCGGTACCGGAAAGGGTCGTTGTGCCTGCTCCAATTTGAGTGATTGCTCCTGTGCCGGTGATTATACCGGAGTTGGTTATTAACGTACCGGAAGCAGGGGCAAAGGCCAGTGTTGCGTTATCTGTTATATTTCCCACTATTGACCCGTTGGTTGTTCCGTCTCCAAGCTGTAATGTGCCCGCTGAGATGGTTGTACCTCCGGAGTAGGTATTAGCTGCTGTGAGTATTGTTGTTCCTGTACCGATCTGAGTGACTGCCCCTGTTCCGGAGATTACACCGTCGAAAGTCACAATATCGCTGCGGTTGAATGCCAGCGTACCATTGTTGGTTACATCACCCACTATTGAGCCGTTTGTTGTGCCGTCACCTAACTGTAATGTGCCGGCATCTATGATTGTACCGCCTGTATAGGTGTTTGTGGCATTAAGTATTAATGTACCGCCACCTGTCAATTCAAGAGTACCAGGGACTACTGGTGGCCCGGGATCATCGCTGACGGGGCCGCTTTGGGTATCAATCGTACCGGTTGGTACGTTAAAGGTAGGGTCACCTGAAAGGGTTATAGAATTTGCTATGTTATAGCCGCCCGTGGCGTCAAAAGCCAGAGTTGTCCCTTCCCACATGGCCAAAGTGCCTGTACCAAGGGCGTTGTTATTCCCTATTACAATGGTTCCATTTTCAAGGGTTGTCCCTCCGGTGTAGGTGTTGACACCGGCAAGTTCCAGAGTACCTGTGTCGGTTTTGGTAAGAGAGCCTGCACCATCAATTATTCCGGTCATTGCTAGGGTAGTGCCATCGTTTACGTCAAATGTACCTCCTCCAGCATTTAGGGTTGTGGCGCGGTCGGACGTGATGTCGGCTGTTGTGCTGAGCGTGCCGTCGTCAAAGCTGAGACCGCCTGCCGTATCACCAAGGTTGTCATCGGCGGATATTTGCAGGGTACCTCCGTTTATTGCTGTCCCACCTGTGTAGGTATTAGCTCCAGTTAGTACCAGTGTGCCATAGTCGGTTTTTTCCAGTTCTGTTGTCCCCTGCAACACTGAATCAATTGTGGCTGTATACCCTGTTCCCACTGCTGTACCGTCTCCTACTCTGATTTCCGTAACACCTGTTCCTGCTATTGTTTCTCCCAAAGTGATCGAGCCACCGGTTATATCATAACCGTCCACAGAAAACTGCATCCCTTTTGATTCTACTTGGCCGGCGCTGTTGTCCACAATAACAGTGCCAGGAGTGCCTTCAAATACGGCATAGGAGTTTTGAGCATACGCAACATTGGCGCTACTGCTACTATCTGTCCAGTTAGCGTTGCTGGTAGCTGCGTTCCAGGTGCCGTTACCTGCATCCCAGTAACTGAGCATGAGAGTACCTATGGTGTAACTCAGGTCTACCTGATTGCTAACCAAAGTATCTATGGTATATATCCCACCAGGGTCCGGCGTATCGCCGATGGTTATGCTGCCGGTACCAGTCAGCGTGCCTGTATAGTCGAAGAGGCGATATAATCCCGGGCCGAAAGTACCCCCTGCCGAAGCAGCGACATTCAGTGTACTGGTACCTTCAAGGTAGATGTTGCCCTTGACTACGGTTAGGTCGTTTAATGTTCCCCCGCCGCCAGTCGCTTCGGCAGTTACGTCACCAAACCTGTAATTGAGTATGGAACCGTCGTTGAGCGTGAGGTTGCCGTTGATTGTGAGTGTTCCGGGGACATTCACATTGCCCGGGGCAAGGATTCCTCCGTCCTGAACTGTTATACTGCCGCCTATGGTGCCAATACCGCCTAATGTACCGCCAGAATTAACTGTGGCTAAATCAGTTGTTGCCGTACTGTTACCGTTGATATAAAGGGCACCGCCATTTACTGTAGTAGTACCAAGGGTACTATTGTCAGCAGTTAAGACCGTAATGCCAGCATCTTGGATTACCGATCCTGTGCTGGTTATTTGCGGAGCAAATGTATAGTCATCGCTTGTATGGTTAAAAACTAGAGAGCCGGTTGGATAGATATCTACAGTAGGTGTATCAAGGGTACCAGGAGCAACGGCCGCGCTTTCATCTGCCGCTCCGATGTTGATTACACCTGTCCCGCTATTTGTGGCAACCGTTACGCTGGCAGCAGAGACTTCGCCGCCGTCCGAAATTGTCAGTGTACCACTTCCCCCTTCACTTACTACCAGACTGCCGCTGTTCTCCCACTGTGATCCCGCACCGCTCACCGTTACCACGCCAACGCTACCTGGAGTGCCAGAGGCGGGAGGAAAGGGAACAACAGGAGTGATATCAATATAGCCATCTGTATCAGAT
The DNA here is from genome assembly GCA_009780995.1 of Desulfuromonadales bacterium. Lineage (GTDB taxonomy): Bacteria > Desulfobacterota > Desulfuromonadia > Geobacterales > DSM-12255 > WQYY01. Next base: position 15,896 of record WQYY01000022.1, on the reverse strand, counting down.
ACGTAGCCACCATTTGAAATGGTCAAGTTGCCGGTACCTTCATAGCCCACATAGAGGTCACCGGAATTTGTCCATGCGGAGTTGGCTCCATCTACTGTAACTGTGCCGGTAGAAGCCATAGCAATGCCAATATAACCGGTATTATCGGAAACAGTGCCGCCGTGGGCGATGTTCATGGTGCCGCTGCCATTAAATCCCACATAGAGGTCACCGGAATTTGTCCACACGGAGTTGGTTCCGTCTACTGTGACTGTGCTGTTAGATGCGGAGCCAATATAGCCTTCCATACCTGGAAAACCAGTGATATATCCGTTGACATCTGAAACAGTACCGCCATTAGTAATGCTCAGAGTGCCGTTGCCATATTGACCCACATAGAGGTCACTGGAATTCGTCCATGTAGAATTGGCTCCGTCTACCGTAACTGTACCGTTAATTTCAAGAGCGTCAGCGATATAGCCGTTAGTATCAGAAACTGTGCCGCCGCTAGTGATGCTCAGACCGCTTTCAATAATGAGGTCACCGGAATTTATCCATTTGGAACCGGTTCCATCTACTGTAACTGCATAGACGGGAGTGGGATTATAGCTTATAACGCCGCCATTATCCGAAACCGTGCCGCCATCTGTAATGTTCAGATTGCCTGAATCAACATAGATGTAACCTGTGTTTGTCCATTTGGAACCGGTTCCATCTACCGTAACCACACCGGTGGAACCAGCATTATAGCCAATATAACCGTTAATATCTGAAACGGTGCCGCCATTGGTGATGTTAAGTGTAGCACTGCCTGTATTGCCTACATAGAAGTCACTGGAATTGGTCCATATCGAGCTCCCACCTATCGCAACCGTACCCTGATTGATATAGCCGCCAAAATCGGAAATGTTGGCACCGGGGGCAATGGTAATACTGCCGGCACTGAGGTCGAGGTTACCTGGGATGGTAATACTGTCGTTGATATTGATAGCATTAGCAGCGTTGAGGGTGATGTTGGCACCGTTTGGACCGGTGCCGGTAATTGAACTGCCGGCGTTAATATCAATGTCGTTGCCGGAGTTGAGGATCAGGTTGTTCCAGCTGTACCACGAGATTGGAACAGCAACGATAATGTCGCCTGTGGTAGTTTGGACTGTGTTGTCGGTTTGGGGTATTATGCCATTGTTGTTAAGATAGTTAGTAAGATCGCTGATATTGAGATTGTTGCTACCATCGGAGGCAGTAAAGAGCATGTATGGAGCAGGAACGCCGCTGATGCTGATGGGAATGTAGCTGACACCGACTGTAGGGGAGTTGGAGATAGTAATGTCATCAACGGCATACACAGGCGTCGTGTTGAGAGTCAGAGCCAGAGCTGCTGCTCCGGCAAGAGCCGCGATTGCCAGCTTCCTTTTGTTATTGCGCCCTGTTTTGTGAGCTTTTGTTATCTCCGCTACTGCTACCCAACTGCCAGAAGTTTCACTCCATATTGCTTTGAATATTTTGTTCATGGTTGATTCCTCCCCACGGTTACTTTTATTGGTTGGTTATTGTAGAGGCGCACAGCGTGCGCCCATGTTGTATATTTTTCGGAACGTCCAGTATGCTCCCTTTATACGGCTATATATGCCGAAGCTTGCGGCATGTACCGTTGACCGTAAGGGGTAGCCATTGGCCATTCGTATTGTTTGGCGCCTACAAACCTACACTACATTTCTTGCCTATTCCTCTTTCTATTTATTCAATTAGGCAATTTTTAGCTTATGTTCTTCTTTACGCTACTATTCCTACTACCTCAGGTAATACCTGAGCTAATGCAAATAACTATATAGAAAAAATGATAAAAATGTTATTATTTAATAGTATAAAAATAGTATGATTAGGCAATAATCTGAGATGCCTAATGTACGTCCCCTATACAAAATCTTGCTTCTTTCAAAGGCATAAAACCCGTAAGGGCAACCATCCTCAGTTGTCCGATCAACCGATTAACCACCCCGTCCTTCGGCTACCACTCCACGGATGGGAATTTCAGGCAGCCACATAAAAAAAGCCGAAAAAGGATATTATTCCCTTTCCGGCTTTCATATTTTCTTTGAAAAGCTTTTGCTTTCTATATTAAATTTTCTGTTATGAATTGCGTGTCGTCTCACAGTAAGGCCTTTTCCCTTCCTGATCGTAGACACTGTTTTATGGGCTTATTTATTAGAACTAATTTAAATTAGTTTTAATCTAATTTTTTTATGAAGCTTTTATATCACCTTCCTGAGCAAAATCAAGTTATTTCTAAGATATGGTAGGAGTATTAGCAAAAGCCAAAATCACATATGGAGCGGGAAACGGGATTCGAACCCGCGACCTTCAGCTTGGGAAGCTGACACTCTACCACTGAGTTATTCCCGCATGAGAAAGTTCTATTTACAGTAGAAAGGGCTTCACTGTCAATCAATTTCTGGTTATACTTCTTCAAACCTTTTCAATCCTGCTTCAAGCCTTCTTAAAGTCTCTTCCCTGCCAAGTACCTCCATAACTTCATAAATGCTGGGAGATACTGTCCCTCCTGAAAGAGCTATACGGACTGCCGGACCTATTTGCCCCATTTTTATACCTACTTCTGAGCATACCTCTTTAAACGCGATCTCTATTTGGTCATGACTGAATTCCGAAAGTTTATAAAACTCCTCCACAAGGAGTTTTATATACCCTGAAGTTTCCGGCTTCAGATTCTTTGCTATTGCTTCAGCATCATACTCCAGCTCTTTTTTGTAGTAGAAGAGTACGGCATCTGCCATCTCCAGCATGGTCTTTACCCGCTCCTGGACTGTTTTAACCGCTGTTGTGAGGCTTGGAGAGTTTAAATCAGGTATTACTCCGCGTTCTTGAAGAAAAGGGAGCAAAAGCTCTGCAAGGCGCTCGGGATCTCCGGTTTTTATATAGTGGCTGTTAAGCCAGAGAAGCTTATCAGGGTTAAATACCCCTGCTGACTTCCCTACTGCTTCTATTGTGAATTTTTCTATCAGTTCTTCTCTGCTGAATATTTCTTCGTCCCCATGGCTCCATCCAAGGCGTACAAGATAGTTTATCATTGCCTCAGGAAGAAATCCCATCTCTTTATAAGCCATTACACTAGTCGCGCCATGTCGTTTCGAAAGCCTTGTTTTATCTGCGCCAAGAATCATGGGTACATGGGCAAATTGGGGGACAGGATAACCAAGTGCCTCATAAAGCAGTATCTGCCGTGGGGTATTGTTTATATGGTCATCTCCGCGGATTACGGTTGTTATCTCCATTGCGGCGTCATCTATGACTACCACAAAGTTATATGTGGGCGTCCCGTCACTCCGCTGAATTATCAGATCGTCAAGCTCTTCGTTGTTAAAGGAGATATGACCTTTTATCAGGTCATTAAATGAAGTTACTCCATCTTCAGGAGCTTTAAACCTTATTACATAAGGAACTCCTGGCCTATCTTCTTTAATATTACGGCACGTCCCGTCATATTTTGGTTTTCTCCCCTCTTTTAAGGCCTGTTCCCGTTTTGCTTCCAGTTCTTCAGTTGTGCAGTAGCATTTATAAGCTTTTCCCTCTTCTATAAGCTTTTCAATATATTTTTTGTAGAGCGGAAAGTTATCTGACTGGTAAAAGGGCCCTTCATTCCAATCAAGGCCAAGCCACTCCATGCCCTGAAGAATAGCATCAACTGATTCCTGGGTTGACCGAGCAACATCTGTATCTTCAATACGCAGAATAAAAGTTCCGCCTGTTTTTCTGGCAAGTAGCCAGTTAAAAAGAGCTGTTCTGGCTCCTCCTATATGTAGATATCCTGTCGGGCTGGGTGCAAAGCGAAGGCGATTTTTTGACATTTAATTCTCCGGAATATGTATCAATTCAAAATTCATCATCTGTATCTTCATCAGCAGCCGTTGGCAAAGAAGTTGATGGTACACGATACTCTTCATCTGCCCAATTTCCAAGATCAATTAGTTTACAACGCTCAGAACAGAAAGGACGGAAAGGATTATCCTCCCATTTGGACATTTTATGGCATGTCGGACATTTGACTATTCTGGTTGTTTTTGATTTCAAGATATTCTATTTATCCTATCATTGTTGTAGGGGCAGGGCTCGCCCCTGCCCAATTATTTAGGGCATCTGCATTTTCATTCAGGGCGACCGCAAGGGTCGCCCCTACGTTTTTTATGTTTTATTTTCGCGTGTTTCGCGGTTTAACCCAATGATCTCTTAAATTGTAATTGTTTCTCCGGGCTCAGGCTCCTGCTGATCAATTCCGGCGGTTATAGAATAAAAGGAGATACAAAAAAATATGAAGATGGTTAAAAGAAGAACAATAATAAATGGAAACAGCTTCGGTTCATTTGCAGACGGTTTGGTAACAAGGCCTATACAGATAAGTATTACAGCCATTCCTCCTATAAACATCCCCCAAAAAAACGAAAACAGTGTAGCCGTAAATGCTGTAACAGTTACAAGTATAATTGAAAGTATAAGAAAAGAGAGGCCGGCTCTTACTATTTTTCTGTTCATTCACTGCCCCATAAACCAGCTTGTATCCCCTGCTCCCTGGCGGATAATCTCCGGAGTATCTCCAATAAGCGATATTACCGAGCTTACGTCATGAGGCAAGTTACCGCCATCTATAACAAAATCCAACTGTTTTCCCATTTCTTCATAGACTGTTAGCGGATCGCCTATGGGGTCTTCACCCGAAATGTTCGCGCTGGTGGTAATTATAGGATGTCCAAGTTCACGGGTTATCGCAAGACATATATTATTATCCGGAACTCTTATACCGACTGTTTTTTGTTTTGTCTGAACAAGATCAGGGACAGTTGCTGTTGCATCAAGTATAAAGGTATAAGGGCCCGGAAGGTGGCGTTTCATAACTTTATAAGCAAAGTTGCTCACTTTTGCGTATTTGGCTATGTCAGAGAGGTCTGAGCATATAAAGGAGAAGGGCTTTTTGCTTTCTCTATGTTTTATCTGGTAAATCCGCTCTACACCTTTTTTATTAAATATGCTGCACCCTATTCCATAGGTAGTATCTGTAGGATAGGCTATTACCCCACCCTCTTCCACTGATTTTACAACCTGTGAAATAAGACGTCCTTGGGGATTGTCAGGATTAATCGCTATTAGCATGGTTTTATTCCGGATTCAGCATAAGAAGCTCTTTATGTACAAATTTTCCGTTTTTCTGGATAAGGATATCGTCAAACCATATTTCTCCGTCACCTTTAAGTATCTTTACCATATCCCAATGTACTGCTGATTTGTTTGAATTATCGCACTCATCATAACATTGACCCGGGGTAAAGTGAATTGACCCGAATATTTTCTCATCAAAAAGTATATTTCGCATAGGGCGGTTGATTCCGGGGTTTACCCCTATGGCGAATTCTCCTATATACCTTGCCCCTTCATCAGTATCAAGAATTTCATTTAACTCCTTATCCATACCTGTTGAAGTGGCTTTCACTATTTTACCTTTTGAAAATTCAAGCCTTATATTATTAAATTCTTTACCCTGGTATATTGTAGGGCAATTATACGTTATGTACCCCTCCACAGAGTTTTTCACCGGAGCTGTAAATACCTCACCGTCAGGAATATTAAATTTCCCGTCACATTTTATCCCGGGAAGCCCTTTTATGCTGAATCTTAAATCTGTATCAGAAGCCTTTATCCTTACTTTATCGGTTTTATCCATCAGCTTTTTAAGTTTTTCCTGTTTTTTCGACTCTGCTTTCCAGTCTATACAACACGCGGAAAATATGTAATCTTCATATTCCTCAAGACTCATTTTTGCTTCCTGAGCCCCCCCATGGGTAGGATACCTTGTAATTACCCAGCGTGTATGTTTTACTCTCTGATCTACTATGGGTCTTGTTACTTTCGCGTATTCGATCATACTTTTCTGATTTGCCTGAGCCATTACCATAGAGTTATCAGCGGCGCCTATGGCGATATAAACATCTACGCTTTTCATAAAGTCCATTTTATGTTGAGGGAAGTAAGATATTTGGTCTTTTTTAGCAGCATTGTAAAAGAGCCTTGAGATTTCAGGGACAGAGAAATCATACTCTACATATTTCGCGCCTTTTGCTATACAGAGTTTGTAAAGCTCCTTTACCAAAGGGAGCGCCTCAAGGCCTGCCGCGCTTATCAGAACGACATCACCTTTTTTTACTTCCGTTGAGTAATTTACCAAAACTTCTGCCCATGAAGTTATACGAGGATCTTTCACTCTGTGCTCCTGTCGAAACCTATTATCTGTTCTATTTTGGGGCATCGCCCTCTACGTTGCCCGTAGGGCATTCATATCAATAGAAATATTGCATATAACCAACACACCCCATAGGTTTAGCCCGTAGGGCTTTAACAATTAATGTCCTACGGACAAAAAAATCTATATGTTCCTTTTTCTATTGATATATAGCGCCTACGTCGTATATCCGGTTTATTTAGGAGCGCCGAGGACGTCGCCTGTGCAATCTCTATTCCCGTAGGGAATACCCCTCGGTAGAAATAATACCTCACCAAATAACTGCAACCTGTAGGGTTGCATCCCTAATGGGATGCAGGGAAATGGATAATTCGTTGCTCTACTGAGCGATAATCCCCACGGGATTCTTCCTTTTCGTATTTTTCGCGTCTTTCGCGGTTTAATACACAGGCGGCAAGTTAACGCCCCTACAGTCCGTTATACCCCTGTATGGCCGAAACCGCCAGCTCCTCTGGAGGTTTCATCAAGCTCTTCCACTGCCTCTATCACCACACGGCTCTGCTTTCCAATAACCATCTGAGCAATACGGTCTCCACGTTTTACTCTGAAAGGCTCTTTGCCGTGGTTTATGACTATTACCTTTATTTCTCCACGATAATCGGCGTCAATTGTACCTGGTGAATTAAGAAGGGTTATTCCATGATTTAAAGCAAGGCCGCTGCGCGGACGAATTTGAGCCTCATACCCTTTTGGTAGGGCAATAGCTATACCTGTAGAAACCAAAAACCTATCGCCAGGCAGTATTGTTAAATCGCTTTCGATATCAGCAACAAGATCCATTCCTGCTGACTGCTCTGTCATGTATAAGGGGGGCTTTATATCTTCCGCTTTTCTGAGTTGTTTAATCTTTAGTACGGGTAATTCTGAGTTACTATTCATAGAGCCAGATCTTCAACTGACATTCGAATATTTTTTGTATTTCCGAGAAACTCCAGTGTGAAAAATTTCTCGTCAAATATTTCATTCGCAAATTTTCTCAAGGAAACCGGAGTTACATTAGCAAGCTCTTCCAACATGGATTCTACAGGCTTATATTCTCCAAAAAACATTTCAGTTCTGGCAATTTTGTTCATCATGCTGTCATTACTTTCCAGCGCTAATAAAGTATTTCCTTTTAATTGGTTGTAATAAGAGGCTAACTCTTCAGTCGAAAGCAGTTCTGTTTTTAATTCCTTCAGTTCTTTAAGTATAAGAGCTATAACAACCTCAGCTTTATCTGAAGTTGTTCCTGAATGAATAACAAATGCCCCGCCTTCCTCGTAAGATATATTATAAGAAAATATTGAGTATGCGAGTCCATGCTTTTCCCTTATTGCCTGAAAAAGCTTAGAACTCATACCAGCACCAAGAAGAGTATTCAGCATATAGGCGTCAAAACGCCTGGGATCTGTCTGAGAAGTACTTACAGTACCAAGACATAATAAAACCTGTTCCATATCACGATATTCATTATTAAGCTGTTTGCGGTATTCCGGCAGTTTTATCTTTTCGCTTGGCCGATTTCCGGGCTTTACATTTTCAAACTGTTTTGAAATCAGAGCCAGAAGCTTTTCATGGTCTACTTTTCCCGCTGCAGTGATAATAATATTTTCAGCGGTATAGTTCTCATTTTTATATTTTATTAAAAGCTCCCTTGTGAAACCGCCTACAGTCAAATCGTCTCCTATAACAGGCCTGCCCATAGGACTATTTTGCCAAAAATGACGCTGAAAAAGATCATGAATATGACTTTCAGGATCATCATACTTCATCCTTATCTCTTGAAGCACTACTTTAAGCTCTTTGTTAACCTCTTTTTCAGGAAAACTGGAATTAAGAAAAATATCAGACAGAAGATCAACAGCTTTTGGAATGAACTCGTCAAGGACTTTGGCGTAATAACAGACATATTCATGGCTTGTAAAAGCGTTTAACACCCCGCCGACAGAATCAAGATCCTTGGCAATCTGGAAGGCTGATCTGCGTTCTGTACCTTTAAAAAGCATATGTTCAATTGCGTGAGATATGCCATTATGTTCAGGTTTTTCGTGTTTCGCGCCTCTTGTAACCCAAAAACCAAGTGCACAAGAATAATCAGCAGGATTATTCTGAGTAATCAGACGAATACCATTTGGTAAAATAGATTTTTTAACCGTACGATTCATAATATATTAAATATACCTAAGATTTTTTAAACCGCAATATTGCATAATTCGGCTTAACGAGCTTTGACTCAAATCAAAAAACCGTTAGTGTTCTAAAAGCAGAGTTTACGCCTGCTCTGAAATATCAGCTCCGAGGGCTTCTTTACGAGAAAGTTTGATTTTCCCCTGTTTATCTATTCCAATACATTTAACCAATACCTGATCGCCTTCTTTAAGAATATCCGAAACATTTTTTACCCGGGTTGTATCAAGTTCTGAAATATGAATTAAACCGTCAGTTCCGGGGAATATCTCTACAAAAGCGCCAAAATCCATGATCTTTTTCACGGTTCCCATATAGAGTTTTCCTTCTTCAGCTTCAGCAGTGAGATCACGGATCATCTTTATTGCCATATCACAGGCTGCTTTATCATTACTGGCTATATTAATCCGGCCGGTATCTTCAATATCAACTACAACCCCTGTTGTTTCAGTAATATTACGGATATTTTTACCACCGGTACCTATAACGTCTCTGATTTTGTCTACTTTTACATTAATGGTGATTATCCTTGGTGCGTATGTAGAAAGGTCAGCTCTTGACTCGGAAAGAGATTCCGCCATTTTCCCGAGAATATGAAGCCTCCCTTCTCTGGCCTGCGTAAGAGCGCTTTTCATGATCTCTTTTGAAACACCTGTAATCTTTATATCCATCTGAAGTGCTGTTACACCATTTGCAGTTCCCGCAACTTTAAAGTCCATATCTCCAAGATGGTCTTCGTCACCAAGAATATCAGAGAGGATTGCTACATTATCCCCCTCTTTAATAAGCCCCATGGCAATTCCAGCAACAGGCGCTTTTATAGGAACTCCGGCATCCATAAGGGAAAGAGAACCGCCACAGACTGATGCCATTGATGATGAACCGTTACTCTCCATGATATCTGAAACAATCCTTACTGTATAAGGGAACTCGTCATAATTTGGCATTACACGCTCAAGAGCACGCTCTGCCAGAGCTCCGTGACCTATCTCGCGACGGCCCGGGCCAAGACGGAAGCTTGTTTCTCCAACAGAAAACGGTGGGAAATTATAGTGAAGAATAAACCGTTTCTTTGTCTCTCCGTAAAGCGAATCAATTCTCTGTTCATCTACGGAAGTTCCGAGAGTGGAAGTGACAAGCGCCTGAGTTTCTCCCCTTGTAAAGAGGGCTGAACCGTGAACTCTTGGTAAAAGGGAAACTTCAGTTGTTATAGGTCGTATAGTTTTTGTGTCTCTCCCGTCAATCCTCTCACCATCTTTTGTTATATATCCTCTTACTATTTCATACTCAAAATCGCCTATAAAAGATTTTATCTCTTTTCCCCTGCCTTCATAATCAGCCGCAAGAGCAGTGATAGTTTCTTCTATAATAGCGTCCATTTGATTATAGCGTTCCTGCTTAGATACTATTTTCATGGCAGCTTTTATTTTTGCATAAGCAAGGTCATAAACACGTTTTTTAAGCTCTTCATCCACTTCTAGAGGGAGAACTTCCCTTTTCTGAACACCTGTTTTTGACCTTAGCTCCACTTGGGCATCAAGAATAGGCTGTACTACCTTATGTCCAAAGAAAATTGCATCAAGCATTACATCTTCCGGAAGCTCTGCCGCTCCGCCTTCAACCATACATATTGCATCATGGCTTGCAGCAACAACTATCTCCATATCACTTTGGAGGAGCTCTTCCGCCGTGGGGTTTGCTATAAACTCACCATTTACCCTCCCCACTTTTACACCGGCAATAGGGCCCAAGAAAGGTATATCTGAAACCTCAAGGGCTGCTGATGCTCCGATCATTGCAAGAATTCCGGGTTCATTATCCTTATCAGCAGATATTACCGTTGCTATTATCTGGGTGTCATTAAGAAATGTTTCAGGAAAAAGGGGCCTTATAGGTCTGTCAATAAGACGTGAAGTAAGGGTTTCACTATCTGCCGGGCGTCCCTCACGTTTAAAAAAACCTCCAGGAATTTTACCTGCCGCATAAGCTTTTTCCTGATAATTCACTGTAAGAGGGAAAAAGTCCTGTCCATCTTTTATCTCTTTTGAAGCAACGGCAGTTACAAGAACAATTGTATCGCCGCTTCTTACAATTACCGCACCATTTGCCTGCTTCGCTATTTTACCTGTTTCAATTGAAAGGGTTCTTCCCGCAAACTCTAATTCTACTCTTTGATGTGCCATAAAATCTCCTCACCTATCATAATAGGTGTTGGGGCCGTCGAGAAAAAACCTGAACAAACATATATCTAAAAATATTCAGAGTTTTTATCCACGTCCCCAACTAGTTAAATTTAAAAAATAAATGGGCTATAAAAGCCCATAAAATAAGAAGGCAATATACCAAGATATAGGTATACTGCCTTTTATTATCTACGTATACCAAGTTTTTCAATAATGTTTTTGTAGCGTTCAACATCTTTTTTCTTCACATAATCAAGTAAGCGACGGCGTTGCCCAACTATCTTTAAAAGGCCGCGACGGCTGTGATGATCTTTTTTATGTGTTTTAAAATGATCTGTCAGATATGTAATCCGCTCAGTAAGGATAGCAATCTGCACCTCCGAAGAGCCGGTATCGGTTTCGTGAAGTTTAAAGGAGTTAATAATCTCCTGTTTCTTTTCTGTAGCCAGCATCTGTTACACCCCCTTTCATTGTTTGATGATTTAGTTTGTTAAATAATAATTTCTACCATATTAACTCTGGTTAGTAAAGGTAAACCTAATTGAAAACCCGCAACAGACGGAATTCTCCGCTTCTGCCTTTTCCTTCCGTATCTGTTGTTACAAATTTTGCAACTGCAATAAGCCTATTATCAAAGGTTAAACAGTAATTTTTTCCAGAAATCATTTGTTCAGAAGTTTCATCCATATCTTTAACTACTGGAAACTTGCCATTTTTGACGTTTTGAACAGAAGATGATAAAAGATTAAGCTTCGGTAACGGTGCAAGAGCCTCTAAAACAGGTATAATGTAACTATTCATCTCTTCCGATCCACAAGTTTCTTCAAGCTTTTCAAGAGTAATGCTTCTTAAAATAGAAAAAGGGCCGCTTCTAACTCTTCTCAGCTCTGTAAGGTGAGCATAGCTCCCCAACAACTCTCCAATATCATTAGCTATTGTCCTTACATAGGTACCGCGGGAGCAGTTAAGACTGAACCTCACATAAGGAGGATTAAACTCATAAACACTGATCGAACCGATAAAAATCTCTCTTGGCTCACGCTGAACAGTTTCACCTTTTCTTGCCAGTTTATACAGAGGGACGCCATGACGTTTCAGGGCTGAAAACATAGGCGGTATCTGGCTCTGTTTACCCTCAAATTTTTTTATCACGTCTTGAAGCATTGCAAATGTTATATCCTGCCATTTTCCTTCTTTTGTAACACTCCCTGTTAAATCGTAAGAATCAGTAGCTGACCCTAGGCGCATTACCGCATCATACTCTTTTTCAGATTCATCAAGAAACTGTAATGCTTTTGTCGCTTCTCCTAAAGCCACAGGCAAAACCCCTGTAGCAAAGGGATCCAGAGTTCCGGTATGGCCGGCCTTTTTCTCTCCCAGGATACGCCTTAATCTGGATACGACAGTGTGAGATGTCATATCAACAGGTTTATCAATTACAATAAAACCGTCCATCTGCTATAGAACGCTCTGGAGCTTATCGTAAATAATTTTACGTACTTCTGTAAGAGAGCCTTTGATTTCGCAGCCAGCCGCATTCTGATGCCCGCCGCCGCCAAACGTCGCGGCAATTGATGAAACATCAATTTTGCCTTTTGAACGGAACCCTACTTTGAAATGTCCTGGTTCCAACTCTCTGAAAAAAATTGCCACCTCAACGCCGCGAACAGATCTTGGATAATTAACAAAACCATCTGTCAATTCGGCTGATGCTCCTGTCTTCTCATACATATCAAGAGTTACCGCCAGAGAGCCGATTTTGCCGCACTCTGAGAAATCAAGGGTTGAAAGAGCTTCGGCCAGGAGTAACAGCCGCTCTTTTGGCTGGCTTTCATACAGATGCTCGGCAATATTCCAGGGATTAACACCCTTTTCTATCATCTCCCCCGCTATTGAAAAAGCTTCAGGATTAGCGTTTGAATAACGGAAAGAGCCTGTATCAGTAATAATAGCAGAATATATTGATAAGGCACTGTTATAGGAGATATCTTTACCTGCATCTTTAATAATACGGTATATCAAAACCCCGGTTGCCGCAGCTTTAGGGTCAATATAATTAATAGCGCCAAAATGATCTTCAGTTTTATGATGGTCGATATTTATAAACATACCAATAGTTTTGCAATTAACAATTTCCTTACCGGCTCTTCTGAATTCTCCTACATCAAGGACAAAACAGACGTCATAATGCTTATCAGGAAGCGTGTTTAATACTTTTTCAGCAAGTGGAAGGAATTTGTATATTTCAGGTACAGGATCAATAAGATGGATAGTTACATCTTTACCAAGTTCGGTAAAATAACTGGCAAGGGCAAGAGAAGAGCCAACCGCGTCTCCGTCGGGCCCTTCATGAGCAGTTACAAGAAAGGAGTTGTTTGCTTCTATAACTTCATTTATTTTCTTAAGCACTATCATCTTCCGTTTCATGAATCTCATGCAGAATTTTTTCAATATGATTTCCGTATTCCAGAGAATCATCATGTTTAAAAAGAATATCTGGAGTATAACGCATCTTCAAAGACTTCCCTATCTCCCTGCGTATATACCCTTTCGCGCTGTTAAGACCGGCTTCAGTATCTGTTTTTTCCTTATCCGAACCTACAATTGTAAAATAAATCGTTGCCAGACGCAGGTCATCAGTTACCTTCACCCCTGTTAATGTTATAAACCCTATTCTGGGGTCTTTAATCCCTTTTATTAAGAGAGATGAAACCTCTTCGTGTATAGCTTCAGCAACTTTTTCAGAACGCTTGAACATAAGTCCTCTCTATGACTTCGGCTTTTGATCATATGCTGCGTTGCAATCGTCACGTATCGTTTGCGTAGGGGCGCGATTTATCACGCCCATGTGTATTGCGGCATTGGGCGCGATAAATCGCGCCCCTACATGTTTTATTTCGGGACGCCTGGCACACAATACATATGCCTCGCAATCTGCTCCTCAGCGGCCTAGTCTATAATCCAAATCCTTTGTCACTAATTATCTTAATTATTGCCTAATTTTATCTACTTTGTACGATTAGGCAAGTTTTTAAAATCATAATATTACTCGCTAAAACATGTAGGCTCAGGTATTACCTCAACTCATAGGTTTTACTATATTGAGAAGTCGACTAAAACAACATTATGTATTTGCATAATTAGGCAATAATGTAAAACGGCAGCTTATTCCTCTGTGACCTCTGTGCCTCTGTGAGGAACCATAGATTATCTTTAGAGCGTAGCCGCGATTTTCTCCATTTCAAATGCCTCTATGATATCTCCTGCTTTAATATCATTGTAATTCTCAAGGCCAATCCCGCATTCATACCCTGTAGCAACTTCTTTCACGTCATCTTTAAACCTTTTAAGGCTTGACATTTTACCTTCAAAAACAACGATATTATCTCTTAACAGGCGTACATTAGCGTTCCTGACCATTTTACCATCCTGAACATAACATCCGGCTATGTTTCCGACCTTTGGAACAGAAAACACATCTCTTATTTCAGCACGGCCAAGATATTTCTCTTTAAATATCGGTTCAAGCAAGCCTTCCATGGCTTTTTTGACATCTTCTACAGCATTATAAATTATACTGTACAACCGTATATCAACCCCTTCTTTTTCAGCAAGAGACTGAGCTTTTACTTCAGGGCGTACGTTAAAGCCTATCATTATGGCATTTGACGCGGAAGCAAGATTAACATCTGTCTCCGTAATCGCGCCGACTGCCGAATGTATAACATTGAGCCTTACCGCATCTGTAGAAAGTTTGCGCAATGACTCTCCGACAGCCTCAACAGAGCCTTGGACATCACCCTTGACAATAACATTAAGGTCTTTAACCTCTCCGCTTTGAATTCTCTTATAAAGATCATCAAGAGAGAGTTTTGTGTGTTTTGCAAGCTCTACTTCACGCTGTTTAATCTGGCGAAGAGTCGCTATTTCTTTAGCCTGCTTTTCATCTTTCATTGAAACAAAAACATCTCCTGCGTCAGGAACTCCGGAAAGACCAATAACCTCAACAGGTGTAGATGGCCCTGCTACCAGAATCTTCTCTCCTCTATCGTTTTGCATTGCCCTTACACGACCGGAGTGAACACCAACAACGCAATAATCCCCAAGCCTGAGGGTACCATCCTGCACAAGAACTGTTGCCACAGGTCCTCGCCCTTTATCAAGCTTGCCCTCAACTATCGTCCCTTTAGCCAACTTATTCGGATTTGCCTTTAACTCCATAATATCTGCCTGAAGCAAGATCATCTCAAGAAGAGCATCGAGATTCAGATGCTGTTTAGCGGAAACTTCAACCATTGTGGTGCTTCCGCCCCAATCCTCGGCCAAAAGATCAAGGTCTGCCAGTTCCTGCTTTACCCTGTCCGGTTTTGCGTCCGGCTTATCTATCTTATTAATCGCAACTATAATTGGAACATCAGCAGCTTTTGAATGGTTTATGGCTTCTCTTGTTTGAGGCATAACCCCGTCATCAGCAGCAACTACAAGTATAACAATATCCGTTACCTTTGCCCCTCTTGCCCGCATTGCAGTAAAAGCTTCGTGACCAGGGGTATCAAGAAATGTAATTTTACGACCGCTAAGCTCAACATCATAAGCTCCGATATGTTGAGTAATCCCGCCTGCTTCACCAGCGATAACGTTAGCCTGACGGATTGCGTCCAAAAGAGATGTTTTACCATGGTCAACATGCCCCATAATTGTAACTACCGGATGGCGAGTTTCCAAAGATTCAGGAGTATCAGGAGCAGATTCAAGAATTACGTCAAGATCTACAGCTACATTTTCTATCTCATAGCCGAAATCAGTCGCGAGAAGCGTTGCTGTATCAACATCAAGGGGATGGTTTATTGTAGCCATCAGCCCTAATTTCATTAATGCACGGATAAGGTCTGTAGCCTTTACAGACATCCTTTTGGCAAGTTCGCCAACTGTAATGGTTTCAGATACTTTTATGATTCTTTTTATGGCTTTTGGTGTTGTTATCTCTGTTTTTTTAACTTCTTGTTGCTGCTCGATTTTCTGCTTTTTCTTATTTTTACCTGGGCGTACTCCAGGTTCAAAAACCCGTTCACGTCTATCATCTATTTCCTCGCGCTTTAAAAGCTCTTTACGCCTATCGCTACTTTTTTTAGTGCTTTTCTGAGCCTCTCCACTTTTTTGATTACCTTTTTTCCCTCTACGGTCATCATTACTTGTTGGGATTTCAACCGGCATCGCAGGAATAGCAGGTTTTGTTGAGCCAGTATCTGGTTTACGTGGAGGAG
>WQYY01000021.1 GCA_009780995.1 Desulfuromonadales bacterium | reverse complement strand
GCAAAAACATTCAGCAAATACACAAGCAACTGGTCGGAGCGGCATATAGGATTTGTCGCCGGTCTTGGAACTTTTGGACTTTCAAAGGGGATAATTACTGAAAAAGGAATGGCGGGGAGAATGACTTCTGTTATAACGGACTTAACATTGCCTGTTATAAAACGTGCTTACAAAAATACCTACGAATACTGCACCATGTGCGGAGCCTGTGTCAAAAACTGCCCGGCAAAGGCTATCTCTGTTAAAACCGGTAAAGATCACAAAACATGCTCCAATTTTCTTGAGATGGTTAAAGAAAAAGAACCGCCATATTATGCCTGTGGTAAATGTCAGGTCAAAGTCCCCTGTGAAGGAAATATCCCTGTAAAAGGGAGAAAGGCCGATATATAAATTTACCTGACAAAAATATCCTTTAAATTTCCTATCTCTTTGTGTTCTGTCTGGCTAAATGCTCTTATCAGGCCATACTTTCCGTCATACCCCGGCTCTTTTATTACACTTCCGCTCCGTACACGGGAAATAGCCGTTGCCATAAGAGGCGAATGCCGCTCTATTGCAGCAATAGAAGCGTTCAAAAGCAGATTGAATTCGGAACCAAATAACTGAAGTGCTTTTATATAGGAATTTGTAACTTTTTTAGCGGAGGGGGCAACTCCAAGGAGCTCTCCTATCAGCTCAGGAAGTGGTATCAGACTGAAAAAACCGGGGCTGTTATCCCTATAGACAGGCTTAACTCTATCTGCAAGATCAAGAACTCTATGGTCTACACCGATTGTTAAAGGCTTACCGCATACAGGACAGATATTTCCCAGTTTCTTTGACTCTTTTGGTTCAAGAGAAACACCGCAATCCCTATGCCCATCATAGTGATATTTTCCCTCTTCAGGAAAAAACTCAATAGTCCCCTTAAAACTTTCCCTTGAATTATTCCGTATTGCATCACGCAAAGAGAAAAAGTCAAAACCTGTTGAAAAAATATTCGCTTCTCTCCCCAACTTTCCAGGAGAATGGCAATCTGAATTAGATATAAGAGCGTACCTGTCAAGGGATGAAATAAGACGATTCATAAACGGATCGGAAGATAGCCCCGTTTCAAGAGCAAAAATATGCTCAGACAGGTCGCCAAAGCATTCTTCAACAGAATCAAAACCTGAGCGTGAACCAAAAATAGAAAACCACGGAGTCCATATATGAGCCGGGACGCAAAAGCCTTCAGGCGCTTCCTCAAGAAGGATTTCGAGAAGGTCATGACTGTCAAGTTTAAGAATCGGCCGCCCGTCAGAAACAATATTTCCTATTTTCGCAAGCCTGCTGTTAATCCTGTCTACTGAATCAAAATCCGGCAGATAAAGCAGATTATGGACTTTCCTGACTTTATCTCCTTTTTTATAAATAGAGCTTATTTCAGACGAAAGTAAAAACCGCACAGAGCTTACATCAACTCTCAGATCAAATGGAGTTGAGACTTTGTTTTTTATTCTAAAAAATCCCGGCTCTGCCGGTTCCAGTTCTTTTTTAAGATGTTCCAGCCAAACAGGATGGGTAAAGTCCCCCGTACCGATGACATTTATCCCCTTCAGAGCTCCCCAGCCTGCAAGCCCCTGCAGATTACTGTCTTTGCTTGTAGCCCTTGAATAACTGGAATGAATATGTAAATCAGCTATAAAATCCATTTGATAAGAATATACATAAATTAATTTGACAAAAGTTTATTTGACATAAAATAATTTTGATGGCAATATATTTAAATTAGTTGATGAAAGTTTACTTGGCATAAAACCATTCCTTTAGGCAACAAAAAAGGAGACTATCTTCACAATTCCACTTTTTACCCAGGGTTCCTTTTTTACCGATTATCTGGTTATATCAAAACTAATACAAATTCTCGTATATATTTCCTTAGGTTATAAAATTATTTTTTCAATGTAACGAAATTATATAAAATCAACTCTTGCTTTTATACAGCCCTAAGCTATAAAATATTAAAACAAGTCAACATTAATGAGGAGGAAGGTAAGTAGATGAAAACAAAAGTTCTTTTAGTAGCAATTCTTGCTGGAGCCTTAATGGCACCAGTTGCTAATGCAGAAGTAAATCCGGCGTTAGGAAAGGCCGGAAATTTCGTACTCAGGCAAGTAGATCTTGACCATATTACTGCAGGCCAGCAGTTATCACCTGAACAGAAAGTAATTCTTGTAAGATCAATCCTTAATACAAAAGCTATGGCAGAAAAAGCAAAAAAAATGGGACTTGATAAAGATCCGGCAGTGCAGGAGCGGCTTGGATATCTTCTGGACGATTTTTATGCTAAAGAGTATCTGAAAAAGGTTGTACCAAAGCAAACTCCGCCTACAGACACAGAAGTAAGAAATTATTATGATTCAAATCCAAAAGAATTTGAAATACCGGCATCAGTTGACGCTAGACAGATATGGATCAAAGTACCAGACAATCCAACTGATAGCGATTGGAAAAAAGCGAAGGCAAAAGCTGAAAGCATCCTGGCGCGTCTCAATAAAGGAGAGGACTTTACCAAATTGGCAGCCGAAGCATCAGATGATGTAATCACCAAAAACAGTGGCGGAAGGCTTGGCAGAGTATTCCCGGGTAAAACTAATTCAAGAGAGTTTGAAAAAGGACTTTTTGCTCTTAAGCCGGGAAAACCTGCAATAATAAAATCAGAATATGGCTATCATGTTACTTTAGTTGATGCACAAATTCCGCAACAGACTATTTCTTTTGATCAGGCAAAAGATGCTATCCGTAAGAAGCTTATGGAAGATAAAATACAAAAAGCAATTAAAACATATGTTGATCAGGCAACGGAAGAAGCTAATGTTGAAGTTTACCAAGATCAGATAATACCTAAAACCACAAAATAATTCTTTCTTAGGGCAAATTGTTAAAGGGCAATCTTTTGATTGCCCTTTTTCTTTTCCACAGCTTTCAAGTTGCCACATCCGCCTGAGCTAATCTCTGACATGCCGTGGGTACGCCGGCTTCAGCATGTTTCGCCTGACATTCTTCACAATTAGCGTGACGGGGACAATCTTTTGTACAAGGGCAATCTTTGTTCAATTTTTTATCAGGCATCTGAATTCCCTCTTTAGCATATTTTCAGTTTGACTTATGCTGTTTTTAGTTGTTCACGTTATAAAGTAAAATAGTACTGATTTCAAATGTTGTTGTATAAATAATGAATTCAAGTTGCTGAGATAGTAAAAAGAAAGTATTCTACAAAAACAGGTAACATAATTTCAAATGAGGTGAGCAAAAATATGTCAGGATATTCTTTTACGAATTTTAAAATTCTTATCTGCTCCGCAGCAGTTTTGATGTTTTCAATACCAGCAGTTGCAGGAGATAACAGTGCGCCGGCAGCAAATATAACGCCGACACCTGCCCCAATCGCGGTGACAGGCGGATCTCCTGCGCCGGCTACAGCGATAAATACAGCTCCTACGCCAAAAGATACCACTGCAACAGGGCTTAAAATAGGTTATATAGATGTTAACAGAATTGCCCAAGAGTCTAACTTTGGGAAAGAAGTTAACGCACGTCTTGCTGCAAAAGCAGAAAAATATAAAAAAGATATAGCAGCAAAACAGAGACAGTTAGAAAAAGAAAAGAAAGCAATTGAAGCCCAAGCTCCTATTTTAACTCAGGAACAACGTATTGCAAAAGCTAAAGCCTTTGATAAAAAAGTGAGTGCCTATAAAAGATTCGTGGAAGCCGCTGAAAAAGATATGCAATCTATGCAGATAGAAGCTGCAAAAAGTATTGATGCTAAAATAAGGGGCGCCGCACAAAACTATGGAGCGGCAAACCATTATGCAGCGATAGTCGAAAAGAGAGAGCTTTTTTACTATGACGGGACAACGGAAGTTCAGGACATTACTGACGAAATTATAAAGCTTGTTGACACAAAAGAGCAAAAATAGAAATCAATAATATTACAGATGTTCTATATAGCTTTTAACTTCTCTTGCCAATTCAGGGGAGTCTATTAACACAGATAGCTCATTATTATATTTAAGGGCGCTTTGGGTAATATTATGACTCCCCAGATACAAATAACGGTTGTCAATTACCACTGCTTTAGCATGAGTTACGACTTGTGGGGAGTCGAACCTTACTTTTACCCCATTAGAGCTAAGAAGTGACGCAGCTAAAATATTTTGGTCATAAATTGAATCCTTTTTTAAAGAATCCCTTTCAAGAACAACAGTAATATCAACGCCACGCCGTGAAGCTGCTATAAGTTCCTGCACTACCTTCATAGGAAGCCCTTTTTCCCATTTATTCACTTTAAACAGAAAAAAACAGAGCTGTATCTCTTTTTTCGCATGTCTGATTCCTGAGATAAGCTCTGTTACATACTCTCTGTTAGATAACAGAGTGACTTTTGCCGGATAAGATATTTCCTTAGCAAAAGCGTATCCTCCATATGGAATTGCCGAAATAAAAGTGTAAATCAGCACCAATATTAAACAGTGTCTGCAAAACCTTATCAATTAAACATCTCTCTGACTTTATCGAAAAAACCTTTATTCATGGGGTGAACCTCTTCACCGCCAAGCTTTGCAAATTCTTTCAAAAGCTCTTTCTGTTCTTTATTCAGATTTACAGGGGTCTCAATCCTTAAAACAACCAGTTGATCTCCCTTCCCAAAACCTTGTAAAGCTTGTATCCCTTTGCCACGAAGACGCATAACCTTACCGTTTTGAGTCCCTTCAGGAATTTTCATTGAAACTTTTCCGGCTAAGGTAGGTATATCAAGCTCACAACCAAGAGCTGCCTGTACAAAACTGATAGGTATTTCACAAACTACATTATTTCCTTCTCTCTGAAAAAACGGATGTTTCTTAACTTCAATATAAACGTAAAGATCTCCGTTGCCGCCGCCTTTGGTGCCTTGACCCCCTTCACCTGTCAGCTTCAGCCTTACTCCTGTCTCAACCCCTGCCGGGACTTTAACGGAAAGTGTTTTCTTATCTTTAACAGAGCCTTTACCGCGACATTCTTTACATGGGGTTTCTATAATCTGCCCCTCGCCTCCACACTTGCCACATGGTTTACTAACGCTGAAAAATCCTTGTTGAAAACGTACCTGCCCTGAACCGTTACAATTGGGACAGGTTTTTGGTTCCGTTCCCGGCTCGGCGCCGCTCCCTCCGCAAGTATTACACTTTTTAGCGTAAGAGATTTCTATCTCTTTTTCAGCACCTGAAGCAGACTCTTCAAAACTTACTTCAAGTTTATACTGTAAATCATCTCCCCTTTTGCCGCGGCCTCTCTGTCTTGTTGTACCTCCGCCGAACAGGTCGCTGAATATATCACCGAATATATCTCCAAAACCGCCCGCACCAAAACCAGAGCTGGAAAAACCTCCCCCATTCAGGCCGGCATGACCGAACTGATCATATTGAGCACGTTTCTGAGGATCTGATAAAACTTCATATGCTTCCGTACACTCTTTAAAATTTTCTTCAGCTTCTTGATTACCAGGATTCTTATCAGGATGATATTTTATTGCCATCACACGGTATGCTTTTTTTATCTCTATCTCTGATGCATTTCTGTGTATAGAAAGAACCTCGTAATAATCCCGTTTTTCAACCAATGTCTGCCCCTCTCCCTTAACAATATAAGGGGCGGATAAAACCGCCCCTACAATTCAATAAATTATATCATTCGTATTCTATGTTATTAGATTGCTTAAAATCAAGTCAACTAACTTTTAAAGGTTGGATTTTTTGGTATGCCTATAACAGTTGAGGCTCCTTTTAAGGGAGCCTCAATATAAAATCTACTTATTTTTTATCATCATCTACTTCTTCAAAATCTGCATCAACTACGTTCTCATCTTTTTGGCCGGCATCAGCACCATCTGCTGCTCCTGCCTGTTCACCACCAGCAGCGCTTCCCTGTTGTGTCTGAGCATATACAGCTTCTGCAAGTTTATGGGATGCCTGTAATAATTCATCCGTTGCTTTTTTTATAGCCTCTGCATCATCTTTTTCCATTACATTCTTAACTTCTGCCAGTTTTTCTTCTATCTTCTGTTTTTCAGAGGCGTCAATCTTATCTCCTGCCTCTTTCAGGGATTTTTCAGTACCATAGACCGCACTGTCAGCGTGGTTCTTTGCTTCAATAAGTTCACGTTTTTTCTTATCATCGGAAGCATGAGCATCAGCATCTTTTACCATCTTGTCAATTTCTTCTTTAGAAAGCCCTGAAGAAGATGTAATACTGATTGACTGCTCTTTACCGGTACCAAGGTCTTTTGCTGATACATTAACTATACCGTTTGCATCTATATCAAATGTAACTTCAATCTGCGGCAGGCCCCGAGGTGCTGCTGGAATTCCTGTAAGTTCAAAATTACCAAGAGTTTTGTTATCAGAAGCCATTTCACGCTCACCCTGAAGAACATGGATTGAAACCGCAGGCTGATTATCGGCAGCAGTTGAAAATACCTGTGATTTCTTACACGGAATTGTGCTGTTTTTGTCTATAAGCCTGGTCATTACTCCGCCAAGAGTCTCAATACCGAGGGAGAGTGGAGTAACATCCAACAGAAGAACATCTTTCACATCACCTTTAAGAACTCCACCTTGTATAGCCGCGCCAATTGCAACTACTTCGTCAGGGTTAACCCCTTTATTTGGAGTTTTACCAAATATATCCTGCACACGCTTCTGAACTGCCGGCATCCTTGTCATACCACCAACAAGAATTACCTCGTCAATATCAGATGCCGAGAATCCTGCATCTTTAAGGGCAGTACGGCATGGGCCGTCAAGTTTCGCAAGTAACTTTTCGCATAAAGCTTCAAGTTTTGCTCTGGATAGTTTAAGATTTAAGTGTTTTGGCCCACTAGCATCAGCAGTTATAAACGGAAGATTAATATCCGTTTCCATAGAGCTGGAAAGTTCACATTTCGCCTTTTCAGCAGCTTCTTTAAGCCGTTGCAGTGCCATCTTATCGCTTCTTAAATCAATTCCTTGCTCTTTTTTAAATTCATCAGCTATCCAGTCTATCACCACCTGATCAAAATCTTCTCCACCGAGAAAGGTATCGCCATTTGTGGATTTAACCTCAAAAACGCCCTCTCCAAGTTCGAGGATTGATACGTCAAAAGTTCCGCCACCAAGGTCAAAAACCGCTATTTTTTCATCTTTCTTTTTATCAAGCCCGTAAGCAAGAGCTGCCGCTGTAGGCTCATTTATTATCCTGAGGACATTCAAACCTGCTATTTTACCGGCATCTTTTGTTGCCTGACGCTGCGAGTCATCAAAATACGCAGGTACAGTAATAACAGCTTCTGTAACTGTTGCGCCAAGATAGTCTTCAGCAGTTTTCTTCATCTTCTGAAGAACCATTGCCGAAATCTCAGGCGGAGAGTATTTCTTACCCTTTACATCTACCCACGCGTCTCCGTTATCCGCCTTAACTATTTTAAAAGGTGATATTTTTATATCTCTCTGTACAGCTTCTGAATCAAATTTGCGTCCAATAAGCCGTTTAATTGCAAAAAGCGTATTTTCAGGATTTGTAACAGCCTGGCGCTTTGCTTGCTGTCCTACAAGGCGTTCATCACTGTCAGTAAAGGCAATCATTGACGGTGTAGTTCGTGTCCCTTCTGAATTTGCTATAACAACAGGCTCACCACTCTCCATAATTGCAACGCAGGAGTTGGTGGTTCCTAAATCAATACCAATAACTTTACTCATACTATTTCTCCTTAGAATTATTTTTGCTTTCTGTAACAAAAACTAATTATCTATTTAATAAAATTCAAGGGTAGGCAATCAATATATCTGAATTATTTTACCACCATAACCATTGCAGGTCTCAAAAGGCGTTCATTAACTGTATATCCTTTCTGAAAAACCTCTGCGATTGTATTTGATGAGTATTCATCGCTCTCTATATGTCCCATTGCCTGGTGAATGGCACTATTAAATGGAGAACCTTTTTCTGAATCTACCTGTTTTACGCCGAACTTTTTAAGAGCAGATACCAGCATATCAAGAGTCATTTTAACTCCTATAACAACTGAATCCTGATTATCAGAATCAACATGATCAAGAGCTCGTTCAAGATTATCAACTGCTGGAAGAATTTCAAGTATAAGAGCTTCATTTCCATACTTCTGAATCTCTTCCTTCTCTTTCTGAGTCCTTTTTCGATAATTCTCCATATCTGCCCGCTCTCGGAGGAACTTATCCCAGTTATCCGCTGCTGCTGCTTCTTTAACTGCTAACAGATCTTCAAGTTCTTTTATTCTGTCAAAGGCCGGAGTTTCCTCTATCTGAACATCAGTTTCTGTCTGTTGCTCAATATTTTCATGTTCGTGACTCTTTTATCCACGTTTCATCCCCTTATTTAGTAATTAAACCTTAGGCAGAAATTAATTTGATTGAAGCATTTTGCCAAGCATTTTTGCAGTATAATCAACAATGGGAATTACTTTACCGTAACCCATTCTAGTGGGGCCAATAACTCCAAGAACTCCTAATGTATTTTTACCGCTTAAAAATGTTGAGGTTATAAGACTCATTCCGGACATAATATTAATATGAGATTCCGATCCTATAAAAATATTAACTCCTGGCGCTGTAATACACCTGTCAAGTAATGATAACAGTTGCCCTTTTTCTTCAAAAGCAGAGAATATCTCTTTCATACGGGTTATATCCGTAAATTCCGGGAGCTCCATTATATTAACCTGGCCTTCAATAAAAATCTCTGATTCACTATCCGAAATAGTTTGTTTCGAAAGGCGAAGAGCACCGGCTAATAATCTGTCGTAATCGCTCTTATCACTTTCCATTTCTATAATAACCCGTTTTTTTACTTGAGCAATACTAAGTCCTTTAAGCAATCCATTAAGATAATTTGCCATTCTTATCAGCTCTTCGCTTTTAAAACTCTGATCAGATTCAATTATTTTATTCTGAACAGATCCGTTTTCTGAAACAAGAATAGCGAGAATACGGTTACTACCAAGGTTAATAAACTCAATGTGTCTAAAAATGTTTGTTGTAAAGCTTGGCGCCGCAACTATTCCCATATAACGCGAGACAGAAGAAAGAGTACGGCTTATATCCCTGAACATTCTGTCAACATCTTTACCGGTAAGAGTGCAGTGCTGACGAATTTTTTCCCGCTCTTTTTTATCAACTCCACCCACTGCCAATAAAGAGTCCACATAAAACCTGTACGCTTTTTCAGTAGGTACCCGTCCCGCAGATGTATGGGGAGATGCAAGAAAGCCCATCTCTTCCAAATCAGACATTATATTACGTATCGTTGCAGGAGAAAAAGGAAGCCCATGCCGGCTGCATATGGTTCTGCTTCCGATCGGCTCGGCAGTTGATATATAATCCTCTATAATAGCCTCAAGGATCTGCTTGCTACGGTTATTTATAGAATCTGACATAAAGCCCCTTCGTCATTTTATAAAAATAGCACTCTGATATTTTGAGTGCCAAATTCTTACTAAAAATAATAACTAAACTGTTGATTGTCAAGGTTTTGAGAAAAATCTCAGATTAAATTTGAAAACTTTGCATAGCAAAGGCAGTAGCCTTTCTATTATAGCAAATTAACAAACGATACGGAATTAAAGCAATTCCCTAACTGGAATTTTACAACTATGTTGCTTGTACCTCTCACATTACCCCGGGATTCAATTGCACAGCAGCAGGGGATTCTTAGCCCGATCGGGCTTGATTTTCATAACCCCGGGGCGGCGGCCCGGGGTTGAACAATCCCCACATACGCCTGCCTGAAAGGCAGAACTTTTTTCAAATTTTCATTGTTTCAAGTCTATAAAGTCCTGCCTTTCAGGCAGATATTCTATTTATCCTTTTTCCGCAGGTCGATGACCTGCGGTTATGAAAATTTGGCTTTTCAAGCCTGTTTATGTAGGGATCGGCGGTCTCAACGACCAGTATTGTGTAAAGATATCCCCTAACGGGAATTTTCAGCAATTTAACTATACGGTTTAGGTGTAATGCGAAACAACTGATAGAAGTATACATTATCCCAAATAGATTCCAGATTTCAGTATTATAAATCAATTTGCTATAAAACTGTATAATGGAAAAAGAAATGAAAGAATCATTGATGCTGCTAAAATATGGAGGATAATTCAGAATAACAAAAGACCCCGTTTTTAAGGCGGGGTCTTTTAAATCCTGTAATCAGAAAACAATTACTTTTTCTTTGCAACTGCTTCTTTCAGAGCTTTACCAGGACGGAATTTTGGTACTTTAGCTGCTGCGATTTTGATTTCTTTTCCTGTTTGTGGATTGCGGCCTGTACGAGCTTTACGTGTTGCAACTTCAAAGCTACCGAAACCGACGAGAGTTACTCTATCACCTTTTTTAAGAGCTCCAGTGATAGCACTCATAACAGCACCAACAGCTTTCTCTGATGCTGCTTTTGTTAAACTTGCGGATTTTGCTACTGCATCAATCAATTCAGCCTTTGTCATCTGTTTTCCTCCTACGAAAAGTATTTATTTTAATACTATAGACAGATTTCAAATGTTTGCAAGCCTTAATTCATCTTTTTTTTAAATATTCTACATTTTTTTTATCTCTTTAATCAGCTACTATTGCCTATTCGTCATATTGAGTCGGTTCCGTACCGTTTATAAACCCCTCTAGAATACTCCCTGGAGTCCCTTCTTTAGCCAATTTACCGGTTACAGGGTCAATATATACAAACACAATATCCGAAGGCACTTGAAATCCGCGAACAGGTAAATCCGCAACAGCCTTTTTCATAAAATCTGCCCAAATCGGAGCCGCTGCTTGTCCCCCTGAAGCTCCACGCCCCAAAGATTTTCCCTGATCAAATCCAACCCATACCCCGGTAACAAGTTGCGGCACATAACCCACAAACCATGCATCTTTAGAGTCATTTGTAGTACCTGTCTTACCGGCTACGGGTCGTCCAATTTTCGCCCTCTGCCCAGTACCACTATTAACAACATTTTCCATGAGATTTGTAATAATAAAGGAAATCTCAGGAGAAACTACCTGAACTGCGCCAGAAGGGAGGACAGGAATTTGAACTACTTTTTCCGTATTATTTTGTGGCTGTTCAGAATCATCAGAATTGTCGTCATCTGATGAACTATCTGACGTTGAATAATCATTAAGAACAGGCTGAGGTGCTACTTTAGGCGTAGCCACATCATTTGATTCTAATACATTGCCATCCCTGTCTGTAACTTTAGTTATAAAATAAGGTGTAACACGGTAACCGCCAGAAGCAAAAACAGCATATGCAGATGTAAGCTCCTGCGGGGTCACGCTTGAAGCTCCTAAAGCTAAGGTAAGATTTGGTTCAAGGTTTGAAGTTATCCCGATTTTTTTCGCAAAATTTATAGCAGTATCAACACCAATTGACTCAAGGATTTTTATACTGACAATATTAATAGAATTTGTAAGGGCCGTACGCATGGTAACATTACCCCTGTATTGGCCATCAGAATTCCTCGGTTGCCAGTTACCAAACTCAACAGGTGAATCTTCAATAACAGTAGCGGCTGTCATCCCATGTTCCAAAGCTGCAGCGTAAATTATAGGTTTAAAAGCCGAACCCGGATTTCGCCTGGCTTGAGTCGCCCTGTTAAACTGGTTCTGTTTAAAATCATACCCTCCTATCATGGCTTTTACAGCACCCGTTGTTGGATCCATAGAATACAATGCCCCCTGTACTTCAGGAGTTTGATCCAATGCAAACAGAGCATTTTTCATATTGTTATCAGGATTAACAACCATAACCTCAATTACACTTCCTAAAGTAAGGGTTTTTGTCTGATTCTTTTCAGGTTTATCATAACTATTTTGTAAGATGAGCTTCCCGGCCCATGCCATATTTTTTCTGGGAAGTAAACCTGTCCTATCCCCAACCCTTACCGTAACATCGCCCTTAGAAGGATTTACTCCAACTACTACTCCCGAATATGTGTTCCCCTGCGTAAGTGAGGCAGAATCAATCCCTTCCTCTACCTTCTTACAAAATCCGTCAACTTCATTTTCAGCAAGAAAATTCTTCACACCACGGAATCCCTGCCTTTTATCCAGAACTTTAAGACCGTTAATCACAGCCTCATAAGCACTCTTTTGCATATTGGCATTCATAGTAGTGTAAATCTTAAGTCCTCCTTTATACAAATCATCCTCGCCATATTTATCCAACAGTTGTAGCCGTACCTGCTCAAGAAAATATGCTGCCTGATCGTTATTAACCGCTTTAAGGGATTTTAAAACAATAGGGGTATTCCTCGCATTGTCCGCTTCAGCTTGGGATATATAACCATCTTTCACCATCCTGTCCAAAACATAGGCCTGCCTCTCTTTTGCCCTGTCCATATGCTTAATAGGCGAGTATCCGCTTGGAGATTTCGGAAGGCCTGCCAGTATAGCCATTTCTGCCAGATTTAGCTTATCCACAGTTTTACCAAAATAGGTTTCAGATGCCAGCTCAACTCCGTATGCACCTGCCCCCATATATATCTGATTTAGATAAATATAGAGAATCTCATCCTTTGTGAGCATTTTCTCCATACGTGTTGCAAGTATTGCCTCCTTAATTTTTCTTGAGAACGTTCTTTCAGGAGTGAGAAGCATAGATTTTGCCACTTGCTGGGTTATTGTAGATGCACCTTGCTGCTTCTTTAAATGAATCAGATTTTTAAAACCCGCTCTGGCTATTCCCAAATAATCAAGGCCCTTATGCTCATAGAAATTCCCATCTTCCGCTGCCACAAAAGCCTGTATTAATTTACGCGGCATTTTATCAATAGGAACAAGTTTCCGCCGTTCAATATAAAACTCACCTACAAGAGTACCATCATCTCCAAAAACCTGTGAAACAACAGGAGGCCTGTAATCTGCAAGACGGCTGACCTTTGGCAAGTCAACTGTTAAATACGCAATATAACCACCAAATGCTAGGGACAAAAGTAATACTATACATACACCAATAACAAAGAATTTTTTCCAAAATCCTGACTTTTGACGTCTTGTATGATATTGGTTTATATCCTGCTTTCCCTGATACTGTTGCATTATTAAATATCCACCTTATAAGCGACTTATACCGTAAAAATAATATTTAATTCAAAAATAAACAAACAAAAATTTATCTTATTACTAACCAACACTTTGATAAGTTAAGTCAGGTTGGATTAATTGGAGATATTGGTAAACATTGACATCAAAAGAAATTTGCTGTTAATTGAGTATAATTCACTTTTGGGATATAGAGATGCAAAAAAACATTACTCCGGCTCCTTACACTGAGGAGAACAAAGGCTTCGCCCACCGTATAGTAGTCTTCCTTGAAATGATTAAGTTTCCGCATACTGTTTTTGCATTACCTTTTGCATTTACCGGCGCACTATTAGCCGCAAACGGTATCCCTTCATGGGATAAAGTATTATGGATTATTGTAGCCATGGTAGGAGCAAGAACCGCCGCAATGGGCTTAAACCGCCTTATAGACGCTGAAATTGACGGGAAAAATCCAAGAACAAAAGGACGTGCCATTCCAGCCGGATTTATAGGAAAAGGAACCGTAGCTTTTTTCGTAGCATTGTCACTACTTATTCTTATCTATGCCGCATATAGACTTAACCCCCTATGTCTGAAACTCTCACCAATTGCAATATTTTTCCTTTTTCTTTACTCATACTCAAAAAGATTCACTTCTTTTGCCCATCTTATACTTGGCTTGTGTCTTGGTGCTGCTCCTATGGGGGCATGGGTTGCAATACGCGGGGATCTGGGGCTTCCTGCAATCCTTCTTGGAGCTGCCGTAACCTTCTGGACTGCCGGATTTGATATATTATATGCCTTGCAAGATTTGGAGTTTGACAAAAAAGAAGGACTATACTCAATCCCTGTGAAACTTGGAGTCAATGGCTCCTTATGGCTCGCTCGTATTTTTCATATAATCATGTTCGGACTTTTGGTGGGTATATATTTCAGAATGCAGCTCGGCAATTTTTTTATAGCTGGCCTGGCAATATCTTTTATCATGATCTTTTACGAGCACTGGCTTTTAAGAAAAGGAGACCTTACAAAGCTAGATGCCGCATTTTTTAATATGAACGGATATATAAGTGTTACGATCTTTATAGCGACCCTCCTGGACAGATTGATAACGTAGGGGCGCACAGTGTGCGCCCGATAACACGGGCGATCAATGATCGCCTCTACAGGCATTGACGACCTGAAAACACAGTCAACACAGTTGGGCGCAAAAAGCTGAAGTCACAAATGAAAGGAGAGCGGATATGACTCCCAAATCAGTCTTACTCGCAATAACAGGAGCTTCAGGTTCCATATACGGTTTGCGACTCGCTGAAGAACTACTAAAGGCTGAAATAGACCTAACAATACTAATAAGCCGGGCAGGATTTATAGTCCTGAAAGAAGAGTGTGATCTTGCTCTAAAAGGCTCCAAAAAAGAGATTGAGAAAAACCTGGAAAAATACTTTTCAGAAAAAGGGGTAGAGAAACACAACCCCAGTTATTTTGAAGAAGATGACTTATATGCTCCGGTTGCCAGCGGGTCATCAGCGCCTGATGCTGTGATAGTTGCGCCATGTTCCATGGGAAGCCTTGCCAGATTTGCATCAGGAACATCCGGAAACCTTATTGAAAGAGTCATAGATGTAACGATAAAAGAAGAAAAAAAACTACTTCTTGTCCCCAGGGAAACTCCGTTATCACCCATTCACCTTGAAAATATGTTGAAACTCTCCAGAATGGGAGTTACCATACTTCCTGCAATGCCCGCATTTTATAATCATCCTGAAACCATACAACAACAGGTAGATTTTATAGTCGGGAAAATATTGGACCAGTTGAAAATCCCCCACACTCTCTTCAAAAGGTGGGGATCAAGGTAAAACAGAGATGAATGATATAAAAACAGTAACTGAAAAAATCTATTCCAATAAGCGGTTATCAGAAGAAGATGCCCTCTTACTCTTTGAATGCGAAGACCTTCTTAAAATTGGTGAACTCGCCTCTTTTGTTAATGAACGTAAAAATGGGAAAAAAGTTTTCTTCAACGTAAACAGGCATATAAACCATACCAATATCTGCGTGAACCAGTGTAAATTCTGTGCCTTTTCCAAAACAGCAGATGCCGATGGAGCATACTGTCATGATCTTGATGAGATAAAACGCAGGGCAGAAGAAGCTGCTAACGAAGGAGCAACTGAAATACATATTGTAGGAGGATTGCACCCTGACCTTCCATTTGAATTTTATCTGGAAATGCTTAGAACCGTCCGAAGCGTCTCCTCAAAATTAAACATAAAAGCCTTCACAGCAGTTGAAATAGATTACCTGGCAAAAATATCAAACCTCTCTCTTTCCGAAACAATAGAAACTCTAAAAAAGGCAGGGCTTGGTTCTCTTCCCGGAGGAGGAGCAGAAATCCTGCGTAAAGAGGTGAGGGATAAACTCTGCCCTGAAAAAATCTCAGGAGAGAGATGGCTGGAAGTCATGGAACATGTACATAATGCAGACCTTAAATCAAATGCAACAATGCTTTATGGACATATAGAAACCTATGAAGACCGGATTGACCATATGTGCCGCTTAAGAGAGCTACAGGATAAAACCAAAGGATTTCAGGTCTTTATACCCCTCACTTTTCAAAGCGAAAACAACCTCCTTGGACATCTGAAAAGCCCTTCAAGTGGTGGAATAGATGACCTTAAAACAGTAGCGGTAGCCAGGTTATATCTGGATAACTTTTCAAACATAAAAGCCTACTGGGTTATGATGGGTGAAAAAATCGCTCAAACAGCTCTTCATTTCGGGGTCAATGACCTGGACGGAACAGTTGTTGATGAGAAAATCGGTCATGATGCAGGAGCAGACTCTCCAACATCAATGAAAATAGATGACATAGTAAACATGATAAAAAAGGCAGGACGTATCCCGGTAGAACGGGATACGTTATACAACGAACTCAGAACCTACTGACCAGAGTATGACTTTGGCTTTTAGGTTACCACGCAAATCTTTTCACATTACCACGCGATACAATCGCGCGGTAGCAAGGCTCAGTAGTGGGCGTTTGTCCGTAGGGCATTCATATCAATAGAAGAATCGTACCTTATTCACATAGTCCGTAGGACTTTAACATTTTGATATTTAATTTGTTAAAGTCCTACGGACTATTGGTTTGTTGTTATGCTATTTTCTATTGATATAAATACCCTATGGGCAAGGTGGAAAGGCAGTGTAAAAACGAACTCCCCAGCAGTAAGCCGCAAGGTATCTTATTTAGTCATTACGAAAAGCGCGAAATAAAATTATTACCCTCGTTAAGGAGTAACAGGGCATTGAAAACGCCAAATTTTCCTTTCCGCAGGTCAACGACCTGCGGAAAGGAAATAAATAAAATATCTGCCTAAAAGGCAGGACTTTTAGGGGCACCCGTCCCCGGTCGCCCGTAAATAAAACAACGCTGCACATTATTGCCTAATTATACAAATTCATAATTTCGTTTTTGTTGATTTACAATACCGTAAAACCTATGAGTTCAGGTATCACCTGAGCGCATAGGTCATAACAGTATACATCGTAAGACTCAAAAACTTGCCTAATTGTATTATCACCCTACGCTACCCTTCCTTGGGAAACTAGTAGCTCCCATATTTTACCCTCTCATTCCCAAGCTTCTCAGCAGGAACTCCTTCCAGCTCTTCAGCCGCATAGCCTACACTGATAATACATTCTACCGTAATATTTTCAGGCATATTCAGGACTTTTTTCACATAATCCTCTGCTGTCAGATTCCCGTCGTGATCACGGCCTCTTATCTGTATCCAACAACTTCCAAGGCCAAGAGAAAGAACCGTAATTTGAAGAAGAATAGCAGCTATAGAGCAATCTTCCACCCATGTATCTGCTTTTTTGCTGTCAGCAGCTATAATAGCGCACAAAGCAGCGTTCTTTAAAAAAGACGAACCATGCTTTTTTGTCAGCGAAAGCTTCTCAAGCATCAAAGGGTCATCTACAATAACAAACTCCGTAGGCCTAATGTCGCGAGAAGACGGGGCGCGCAAAAGAGCTTCCACAAGAGTATCTACCGTCTCCTTTGGAACCTTTTTTTCTGTGTATTTTCTTATGCTTCGCCTTTTTCTTAAAAGCTCTATCATATCTATTAATCCTCATTTTCAGGCTTTTTTGCATTATAGCAATTTGATTTAACATATTCTACATACTTCTGGATTGCTTACCCCGCAAAGAGATAATGACACAGGATTTTGGCTCATAGGCCAGGCCGCTAAGGAACATGTCACGAGACGACTGTAGGGGCGCACAGTGTGCGCCCGGTAACACGGGCGATCAATGATCGCCCCTACGGGTGTTGAGTGGCCTGTGACAAAGGCAACGACGCATGTGGCCGAAAACCTGCATCATGGGAAGGGCAAAAACCTGTAACCTCATGTATAGCCTGACTTCACAGGTTTTTATCCATATAATTCCAATTCACTTGACATGAAAAGGCCGTAAGGGTAGTTTTTCATAGTATAAAGCATGTTTAAGGAATCTTTATGACAAGAAAGATTAAGATTACAGTCTGGTTTATCTCTGTTTTTCTGTTTATGGTCGCTTTATTTGCCTTTTATATATGGGTAGTTCTTAACTGGAGCTATGCGAAAGGGGAGCGTACCGGTTATATACAGAAGTTTTCCAAAAGAGGCTGGATATGCAAGACATGGGAAGGAGAGATGTCTATTGTTACCGTACCAGGTTCTCTGCCGGAAAAGTTTGATTTTTCATTGCGTGATGATGCTCTGGCAACAAAGATAAACAACTCTCTTGGAAAACGTGTATCAATAACTTATGAGGAGCATGTTGGTGTCCCAACAGCCTGCTTTGGAGATACAGAGTTTTATGTTACAGGTATTAATATTGTTGAATAGATAAGGTAGAACCAAAATAAATATAATTCGGAGATCAAAATGAAAAACATAGATTTAGGAAAAACCGGCATGAAAATTTCCCCTGTGGTTTTTGGGACTCTTCCTCTTGGCCCTTTACAGGCAAATCTTTCACCTGAAGAGGGAGGGAAATTAATTCGTTATGCCTTGGAAAAAGGTGTAAATATACTTGATACAGCGGCTCTTTACGGAACCTATCCACATATAAAAGCCGGACTTGCAGGTTACAAAGGAGAAGTAATTATTGCGACAAAAACCCATGCCAATGATCCTGTAACAGCAAGGCAACATGTAGAAACAGGGCTGAAGGAACTTGGCATTGAACAGTTTGATATAGTTCATATGCACTGCGCAAGAGTAGCTGATCCCTTCACAGAGCGGGCTGAAGTCCTTGAAGAACTTTTAAAAATGAAACAGGAAGGCAAAATCAAACATGCAGGGCTCTCATCACATTTTATATGCGCAGTAAAAAAAGCCGCTAAACATCCTGAAATAGAAGTAATTCATCCTCTTATTAACCGAACCGGAATGGGTATACTTGACGGAACCGCACAGGAAATGGTAGATGCCATTGCTCTCTGCACAGCTGCAGGTACAGGAGTGTATGCAATGAAAGCTCTTGCAGGCGGAAACCTCATTTCCGAAGCAAGAAAAAGCCTTGCCTATATACTGGGAATCCCGGAAATACATGGAGTCGCCATTGGTATGCTGTCAGAAGCTGAAATTGATGCGAACATCCGCCTATTCGAAACAGGTGAAACAGATAATAAAACCTGGGAAGTTCTTGAAAGCAAAAAAAGGCATCTCGCCATAATGAAAAACTTTTGCAAAGGGTGCGGGGAATGTGTAAAGGCATGTGCGAGCGATGCTCTTAAAATGGTAAACGGCAAACCAGACCTTAATGAAGAAGCTTGTATTCTATGCGGTTACTGCGGTGCGGAATGTCCTGAATTTGTAATAAGAGTAATATAAAAATGTCTGAGTACGACAATATCTCAGCGGCGCTTAACAGGAAAAACCCTGAACTTATAATTTCTCCAGGTTATTCCCATGCCGCAGTTGCAATGATTATACACATTAAGGAAGATGAGAAAGAACCGTCTATACTGTTTATAGAACGGGCACTGCACCCTAAAGATCCCTGGTCCGGGAATATAGGCTTTCCGGGCGGAAGAGTCGAGCAGGGCGATACCGATTACAACCAAACAGCCATACGGGAAACGGAAGAAGAACTCGGTTTTAACTTAAATAGTGCAAAATATCTTGGAAGGCTTTCAGATGTGGGAGGATCACATTTAGCAATTGCTGTTTCATGTTTTGTATATGGCATAGAAGGCAAAATCCCGGAATTCAAAATAAATAAAAGAGAAGTACAGGATATATTCTGGCTCCCTGTAAATTACATACTTAATCCAAAACACTGCTCCACTCATAAATTTCATTTTGCAGATGAAAATCTGGAAAGTCCATGCATTAAGCTACCAATGTCTGATAAACCTGTACTTTGGGGATTGACGTATAAGCTTGTTATGGACTTCATAAGAACAATTCAGTAGGGGCGCACAGTGTGCGCCCGATAAAACCACCCCGGCCGACCGCCACCCCTCCATAGAGGGGAATTTATCATTGCCTGCGTCGTATCGTATTTGCGTAGGGGCGGCAATCTGCCGCCCGCGATCTCAATCAATGAAACGGCGGGCGGCAGAATGCCGCCCCTACATATAACCATTTATTTATTTGGTGGGTTTTGCTTACGCTCTACTCACCTTACAAATATTTTCGTGTTTTTCGCGTGTCTCGCGGTTATTGTTTAACTCTACACTCCACTCTTCAAACTCCACACTGCCTTACCAAACAACCCTAAATCCTGCACTAACCTTCCAAGGCACTTCCATCCTCGGTCCTTTTACATATTCATAATCTGCGTAAAATTGCTTGTCTCCTGTTACTTGCCATACTACACCACCACCAGCTTCAATACGGTTTCCGGCTGAGTTCCCTTTGAAGTTTGCTCCGTCTATGTTAAGGTCTCCTCCGTTTGTCCAGGTTTGCCCGTACATTCCTTTGATATATGGCTGGATTGTTCCTGCTCTTTCAGTTTTTATGCTTTTACCTGCTACTATTCCCGCTCTTACATCGTAGCTTGTGCTGGCCCTTTGGTCTACAGTTAAGCTGTCTCCGCTTGTTGTAAAGTCAGCTTTGGTGAAGTGTACTATTGTTCCCTGTATCTGTGGTTCTATATACCAGCCATTTTCACTTTTCAGTTGTTGGCCTATTTCTAAGCTTCCAAGTATTCCCCAGTTGTTGTATTTTGCCTTGCTGTAGTTAGGGGCATCGTTGGCATTTACTTCTGTATCAAGATAACCACCTCTGCCTACCGCATCTATGTGAAATCCTTTACTGGTTACCCATGTCCCATAGATACCTCCATAGATGGTGTCTATGTTGTCATGCCCTGCGTTGTCCCCTATTCTTCGCTTGTCTAGGCTCATTCCTGCAAAGATACCGGTTGAAAGTTTACTGTTTTCAAATTGGGTGGTTACGTCTGTTCCCGCGTCAAATCCGTATTCCGTACTCTTGTAAGCTACCTGACTGTTGTTGGTGTTTACATTTGCCTGCCATCCATATCCTCTTACCCAGCTCTGCATTCCATGTTTCGCCTGGTTATAATCGGTTATTCTTAGTTCTCCCATTCTTTGCAATAGGGAGTCTGTTTGCATTATCCATGTACCTGCCTGGTCGCTTGCAGCTATTATGCTTTGGGCTTGGTTACTTAGTTCTGGTTGTCCACCACCTCCACCACCGTTACCGCCGCCGCCATTTTCCAGTGCAGCCAGATACCATGACCCTACGTCACTTAAGTTGTTTTCTGTACTCCCCTGCACTAACTGGTATTTGTAGACCCCTACATCTACTGTGCCACCCGCATTCCCTAGAGTGAAGGTTCCGGTGCTAGCTGTGCTGTTAGCTACGTTTATTATCTCCAATGCCAGAGGTGTTCCGCTTATTGTTCCCCCTGTGTTGTTTATGTTTATTGTCTGGCTTCCGCTGGTTGTTTTAGTGTCTATCCGGTCCCCTATGTTGGCGGCTAAGTTGGTGTTCATCGTTATTGTGCTGCCATTACTGCCGTTAAGAGATGTTGCTGTTATCGTTTTGTAATCTGCAGGGTTTGTTGAGTTTACAGGTGGTGGTATAAAGTTTATGTTTCCTGCATTGCTTGTTAATGCCAGTACATTGGAGTTTCCTGTTACGTTCCAGATTCCTCCCGTTGTTATGTTTACATCTAATGGATCTATTGTCCCTGTAAGGCTTGCTCTGTTTATTATGTTCAGTACGGCTCCGGATGTTCCAATTACATTACTTACAAGTTGGGCCCCACCACTTGTTCCGTCTAGTGTCAGTGTACCTTGATTTACTGTTGTGTTTCCGGTGTAGAGGGTTTGACCACTTAAGGTGAGTTCGCCTGTCCCATTCTTTGTTATACTTCCATTACTTGCGTCAAAGTTTCCTGCATAGGTCAGGTTCTGGCTTTGATCTACTGTGAGGTTTTTTCCAGCAAGGGTTATGTTTCCAATAGCTGTTCCTGAGAGATTCTGTATTGTTGTACTTGTCCCTGCTATTTTGCTTATATCTAATGTACCGCTGTTTATTGCTACGTTGCTGCTATCTGCTATTGTCCCATCTACTCCTGTTGTGCTGTTATTGGCTATGTAGATTGTTCCGCCATCTATTATGGTAGCGCCTGTATATATATTCTGACCACTTAAAATTAGGCTTCCTGCACCGCTTTTCGTCAAAGTTTTTCCGTCCCAGCCGTTTATAAATGGTCCTGCTTGATTAGAAAGTACAGTATCAACTTCAAAAGTTGAACCACCGACCATTGTAAAATCACCGGTCCCCTGGCTATAGCCACCGTCTGTCCAGGCAAGACGGAAACCTAAGTCGTAGTCCAATCCATTTGATGATACACGCCCGTCATAAAGGAGGTAATCAAGCCCGGTTCCCGGAATATTTGTGCTGATGAAGTCACCCGTAATACCGCCTGTCGTCTGAATCAGAGTGTATTGGTTGCCAGGTAGCTGGCTGGATTTAGCAGGAGCAGCTCCGTTTGAAAGTCCGGTTATTGTAAGTGTGCCACCAAGAGAAGCTGTAGCCGCTGTTATTTTAGGACTGGTGGTATCAGCCATGACAACCAGATTGGAGCCTGCCTCTTGGGTAAAGGCAGTGCCAACATTTAATTCCGCATTTTGGTCAATTTGGGTCGCGGTTCCAACACGGGTTGTGTAGGCACCACTTGTAGTAAATGCTCCGCTCTGAGCAAGTTCAAGAGTTCCATTGGCCACATTCACACTTCCTTGCGAAGAACTGGCTGCTGTCAGAGTCGCCACACCACTACTGGTTTTATTCAGAGCTCCTGTACCTGAAAGCTGGTTTGCAAGGGTGCTGTTGCTGGCAAAATCAAGCTGCAACGTACTGTTATTTGTTACAGT